>CAYUKF010000179.1:1824-3909 GCA_964445215.1 uncultured Thiotrichales bacterium | reverse complement strand
AACAGGAATTTCATCAGCACGATCCAGATCATACCAATGCGGTTCTTGTTTGTGTTTCCCCCAACGTATTTGCACTGCTTATCTCGTCATTGTTGACTGTTCGGTGCTACACAGTGGCAAAGTCTTGCGCCTGACCCAACCAACGTTGCAATAGCTGTGGTACAACGGCTGGGTTGTTCGACAATAATTCATCGGCAACGGATCGAATATCATCTAGCATGGTTTCATTAGCATCGAGTCGCGCCACACGCAAACGCATATCGCCTGTTTGACGCACGCCTAATAATTCGCCAGGGCCACGCAATTCGAGATCTTTTTGTGCGATGGCGAAACCATCGTTGGTCTTGCGCATAATAGTCAGCCGCGAACGCGCACTTTGCGAAAGCATGCCATGATACATCAACACACAGTGACTTTTCTGCTCACCACGACCAACGCGTCCACGTAGCTGATGTAACTGAGACAAACCCAAGCGCTCGGCATTTTCGATAATCATTAAGCTGGCATTAGGCACATCGACACCGACCTCAATCACTGTGGTGGCAACCAGCACATCGATCTCGCCAGCCTTAAATGCCGCCATTTGCGCTGCTTTGTCAGCGCCCTTCATACGTCCATGCACCAAGCCAACACGCGCATCGGGCAATTGCGCTGTTAACTGTGCTGCGGTATCGGTTGCGGCTTGGCTAGTAATCAATTCAGATTCATCAATCAGTGTGCACACCCAATACACCTGACGTCCTGCTAAAGACGCATGACGAATACGCTCAATCACCTCATCACGTCGCTGTGCCGAGACAATGGCCGTATTAATGCGTTGCCGCCCAGGTGGCAGTTCATCAATCACAGACAAATCGAGATCGGCATAAAAAGTCATTGCCAATGAGCGTGGGATCGGGGTTGCTGTCATAATCAATTGATGTGGTCGGCTGTTGGCTCGCTCGCCTTTACGCTGCAAAGCCAGGCGTTGCGGCACACCAAAGCGATGTTGTTCGTCGATAATAATCAAGCCAAGCTGCTGATAAATCACCTCATCCTGGAACACCGCATGGGTACCCACCAATATATCAATCTCTCCATTAGCCAGTGCTGCTAGTAGCTTTTTGCGTTGCGCACCTTTAACCCCGCCATGCAGCCAGGCAACGTTCACGCCCAAAGGTTTAAACCAGGCAAGCAAGCAGTGATAGTGCTGCTGCGACAAAATTTCAGTGGGCACCATAAGTACACTTTGCTGCCCCTGTGCAACGGCATTGGCTAAAATAGCGGCTGCTACCACTGTTTTGCCTGAACCAACATCGCCTTGCAATAAACGCTGCATAGGCAAAGCTAATGAACAGTCATCAGCAATTTCAGTTATCACGCGTTGCTGTGCTTGCGTCAATGAAAATGGCAAGCTATCAATCATCTTCAGGCACAGTGTGGAATTGGCTGGCATCACCGGCGCCTGATATCCCTCACGTAATTTACGCCGCTGACGCAGGCTTAAATGGTGCGCCAGCAGCTCTTCGAAAATCAGTCGCTGTAACATCGGGTGATCACCATCAACAAGCTTTGCCAGGTCGGCGTTGGCAGGCGGGCGATGAATATAGTTGATTGCATCGACCATAGTGACTAATTGAAATTTCTCGCTCACCGAGCTCAGTAATAGATTAGGCAATAGCTCTGGCAAAGAGCCATCTTTATTTAAAACACTCAACGCTTCAATACTAATCTGACGTAATAAATGTTGGCCAATGCCTTCAGTCGCCGGATAAACCGCAGTCAAACCCTCAGTCGATTGTAATAGCCCAGGTTCGGCGATCAATTGATATTCTGGATGCACCATTTCAATACGCCCTGGCACATTCATGCGCGGGTTTCCATAGCAGCGCAACCAATTGGCGCGCTGCAATAGTTGTTGCTGTTTTTTATTGAAATGAAAAAAGCGCAGCACCATTGTCGAACTATTGTCTTCCAATGTGCACAACAGCGATCGGCGCCGACCAAAAGTGATCTTAATGTCAATCACTCGCCCTTCTATTTGCCCATCGACACCATGAACAAGTTGGGCAATCGGCGTAATACGAGTACGGTCTTCGTAACGTA
>CAYUKF010000179.1:0-1724 GCA_964445215.1 uncultured Thiotrichales bacterium | reverse complement strand
ACACCATGAACAAGTTGGGCAATCGGCGTAATACGAGTACGGTCTTCGTAACGTAAAGGAAGGTGAAACAAGACATCAGTCAAGGTGTGGATACCCAACCGCTGTAGTGCTTCTGCTTTTTTCGGGCCAACACCCGGTAAGGTACTTACCGCAGCGTTAAGTGCAGTCACTGCAATAATTTCTCTTTAAGACGCTCTTTATTCAGCAGAAGGACAAATATATAATACGGCATCCATTTCGACGTCCGCATTTTTCGGTAAGGCAGCCACGCCAATCGCAGCGCGAGCCGGGTAAGGTTGATGAAAATAACGCGCCATCACTTCATTGACTACCGGAAAGTCCGACAAATCTGTAAGAAAGACATTGAGCTTAACCACATCAGCAAGGTCACCACCCGCAGCCTGGGCAACCGCTTTGAGATTTTCAAACACTCTGGTAATTTGCGCTTCGATATCTCCTTCCACCATCAACATAGTTTCTGGCACTAACGGGATCTGGCCAGACAAATACACGTCACCGCCCACACGAACGGCTTGCGAATAAGTGCCAATAGCTGCCGGTGCTTTATCAGTCGCGATAATTTGGCGTTGCATAGTTTTCTCCTGAACAGGCATGACAATAATTAATATTGAAGTTAGCAAATTTTAATCATAAGCACGCCATATTGAAATAGCCAGGCCACAAAAACTGATAGCGCAACTCTTTCGGTTCCAACCGCACCTCGGCGTAAATCCATACTAAACTACGTGCTTGGCTCACTATACATTAAGCCACATCATCGGCGGCATTCCCACGGAGAACTGTGGGAACGAATCAAAACCAGACTATTCAGACGCATGCGACGACGAAATTGATCAAAAAATTGCTCTGACTTAGATGGAACGGGTGTTGAAACCGACTGCATCGTTATTCCTCCACGAAAACGTTTCGACCAATAACATGTATAAGAATACATGTTATTGGTAAATGTACAAATCCAGCAGTGTATGTATTTTTACGTTATGGCGGCTAAATGATAAAATGCGACTAATATTCAATTAGTTAGTTAGGATATAGAAAACTATTCTCTCGATGCACAATAGCCAAAAGGTGATACGTAGCCACTATGTATCACTTATAGAAAGGTAGTGTGAATATGAATATAATTTGTTGAAGAATAAAGAGAAATTGATTAATTAGAAGGAAATCAATGAGCATGTTATATAGCAATTTGGTGATACACTGCTGCAGTATAATAAGCTGTTAGGGTCACAAAAGAATGAAGCACCAGAAAACGACAGGAGTGGCGTTATTATTTATTTTTATATCCATCGTTGGTGCGTGGGTGATTTTACTTGCGTATGCTAATCCAATTAATGTTACATGGAAAAACAACTTCAATTATTTCATGTCACCTGAAGGGGGAATGAAAATTATATTTTATGCCTCTGTTGTTTCTGCAATAGTTTCAATATTCTTAGCAACCATTCTCTTTTCTAATAAAATAAAATCAAAAAAAATATTATTAATTGTTCTCTCTTTATGCAGCCTTCAAGCTTTACCAGCCATAATATGGCTTGACTGGCATTTTAAATTATTATTCTCAGCATCCGTGATTTATAGTTATCTTGCATATAAAGACCCTAACAAATCATTCAAACCGACGCCGAAAAGCGGCGCGGTTTAACTCAAACGTTATGTTTCATCAAGCATTAAGCCATGGTTAGCAAAGCTCTGTGTGAATT
>CAYUKF010000178.1:0-3946 GCA_964445215.1 uncultured Thiotrichales bacterium | reverse complement strand
TCATCAGCAAAGGCTTGGCCTATAGTGCTTACTCCTGCAAAATCAAAAATAACATATTGGAATTTTTCAATACGTACCAATAAACGCTTGGCTTGTGACCTGGAAACTAATTTTTCATTTTCATATTGAGCAAGGCGGACAGGGATGACCGTTTTATTAAACTGGTATTCGTCTGGGCCAGAACTAAATTCATTAAATACGCTTTCAATCGTTCGACCCGTATTACGTTTTAAACGCATATATACCGATGTGCCAAACTCATTTTCAGGTATGCTTGAATCAATAACCCAATCAAATTTATCTGTGTCATTATGTCGAAACTCGATTCCTTTTGAGACTATATTAAACGCATCAAATACTCTCGAAGTGAAAAATATGCCCTCACCTGTGTGATTGTCTGGGTCGGTAGTTAGTTTTCCTTTAGACAATTCCAAGAGGGCTTCTCTTTCATCATTGAGTTCACATAATCTTTTGATTCGTTTAAAGATCCCTTCACCATCATCTATGATTGCAATGACGATATGGTCGCTGCTTCTTTCTGCCCGAATGTAGATATTTGTCCCGCCTGAGTGGTCAATGGCATTATTGACCATCTCGGTAAATCCATAATGGCAGATATCAACGATGTTTTCTGCTAGCTCTGCAAAGATAAAGGAATAATTATTTCTCCAAACAGCGCTTTCTGTAAAATTATCGCTAAGGCGAAATAAAGATTTGTATTCACGAAAATCTCCCAGCGAGTAGCGTTTGCCTTTGCCTTTTCCAGTTGAAGCTAGCCGGTCTTCGTCTTCCAGTCGTTTAATATGGCGAAAGACGGCTTGCGGTGTGATAGAAAATATTTTCGAGATATGTTTTGCAATATCTGCTGGGTGATGTTTGACGTCTCTAAGAATCCGAAGCCGTATTTTTTCGCCTCTTTCCCGGTTATTCATATCACTATCCTTTAAGAAAAGCATTTTCTTAAAGGATAGATGTTATTTTCTTAAAGGTAAAGTAAAACAAACTTAAAAACTTATGTAGCATGCAAATACTGGAAAACGAATATTTATCCTTATATATCAATAGGGTAGATTTATATTTGTGGATAGGCATGAGTGGCTTGCTTTAATTCATATCCATCGGGTCAACATCAATGGACCATCTGACTTTTCTCGATAATTTAATTGACGAAAGCTGGCGTACCCATTGATAAAGCAGCTGGTGCAAGCTGCGCCTATCGTTAGCCTGGATGAGTAACTGGGCGCGGAAGCGACCGGCGCGTTTTGCCATGGGTGCAGGGATCGGGCCGAGTAAGCTGATCTGATTCGCTGTTAATGATTCAGCCTGTTCTTTTGCACATTGTAAAAACTGTAGCGGCGCTGCTTCGTCGACTGCTTCGGCGCGTAATAAGGCCATATAGCTAAAGGGCGGTAGTTCGGCGGCGCGACGTTCGCGGGTGAGTTGTTCGCTGAATGCGCGGTAGCCTTCATTAATCAGTGTTTGTAACAGGGGGTGTTGTGGGTGATGGGTTTGAATGAGTACGTGGCCAGCTTTGTCGCCACGCCCTGCTCTGCCTGTGACCTGTACGACAAGCTGAGCAAGGTGTTCCAGTGCACGAAAGTCGGTGGCGAATAGACCTTGATCGGCGTTAAGAATGGCAGCCAGTGTGATATTCGGTAGGTGATGACCTTTGGCGATCATCTGAGTGCCGACGAGGATATCGCCCTGGCCTGTTTCGATTTGATTGAGCAGTTTGTTCATCGCGCCTTTTTGTTGGGTGGTATCGCGATCAATACGAATAATGCGCTGGCAGGGGAACAGTTTTTTCAAGGTATCTTCGATTTGTTCGGTACCAAAGCCGAGGGTGGTTAGCTCTTTACTTTGGCAATCACCACAACGTTTGTCGAGCGCGCGCTGTGAACTACAGTGATGACAACGCAGACAATGTTTGGCGTGGTGCACGGTCATATTGGCATCACAACGCTGGCATTTGGCGATCCAGCCACAGTCGTGGCAGAACAGAACCGGGGCGTAGCCACGACGATTAACAAATAAAAGGATCTGTTGGCCTTTTGCCAGGGTCTCTTGCATGTGGGCAATGAGCATGGGTGACAAGGCACCGTTGAGTGCCTGGCGGCGCATGTCGATAAGGCCGATGGTGGGTGGTTTGGCCTTGCCCCCGCGTTTGGGTAAATGTAACCATTGATAGCGTTTGCAGCGCGCGTTTTCGCTCGATTCCAGCGACGGCGTAGCAGAACCCAGCACGATGGCAAGGCCAAGTTGTTGCGCACGTCGTATCGCAATATCACGCGCATGGTAACGAAAGCCGTCTTGTTGTTTGAACGAGAGGTCGTGTTCTTCATCAATAATAATAAGGCCGGGGTTAGCCAAGGGTAAAAACACGGCTGAGCGGGTGCCAACGATAATCTTAGCTTTGCCGCTGGCGGCATCTTGCCAGGCGCGGGCACGTTCGTTGTCGTTAAGCGCTGAATGGTAGGCCACAAAGTTGTGCTGAAAACGCTGTTGCACACGCTGCGTTAATTGTGGGGTGAGACCAATTTCGGGCACCAGTAACAGGCATTGTTTGTTGTCATCCAAAGCGGCTTGCATGGCCTCGAAATAGACTTCTGTTTTACCACTACCGGTCACGCCTTCGAGCAGCAAGCAGCTAAAACCGCTGAGCTGTTGTCGTATTTGCGTGATGGCTGTTTGTTGGTGCGTATTTAGCTCAATGTCTGAGGCATTAGTTTTTGTACTAATATTAGGCTCGCAGCGTTGAACCAACTGTTTATCGATCAGTATTTTTAAAATTGCTTGCCAAGCAAATTCGCAGTCTTGCAGTTCGCTGCGGCTAAGCATGTGGTGGTTAGCTTGTTGAAACTGTTGCAACAATGTTTGTTGGCGTGGCGCACGAGCAAACGATTGGCTATCGCAATCTTGACCAGCCTGGGTTAAAGACCAATGATTGTCAGTGGCCTTGCTGATGGCTTGGCCACGGCGTAGCAGGGTAGGTAGCGCAGTGGCCAAGACTTCGCCTAAGGGGTGATGGTAGTAGTCTGCCGCCCAGCGACACAGTGACAGTAATTCCTGCGGCATATTGTCGTTACTCATACAACGAATGGCGCGACGCAGCCGGTCTTGGGGAATTTCGCTTTTTGCTGCTGTTTCAATCAAGACACCAAAGCGTGTGCTCTTGGCAAAGGGAATTTCAACTCGACTACCCACTGATAGATTGGAAATATCTGTGTCAATTGGCGCTAAATAGTCGAACAAGCGATACAGCGGTGTGGCGACTGCGATGCGTAAAATGACGTCATTTTTTGTTGACTTCATGGCTAAAGTGATGGTTGTGGCTGGTCAAGATTGACGTAAATCATTGTTTTTTTCGCTAAGTGGTTGTTCGTTAGTGTTATCCACAAAATCTGTGGATAAGTCTGTGGATTAACTGCAATGTACAGTATAAAACAGCGGTTTTTATACTGCTTGTTACAAATTGATTATAAATTGACCGATATATAAATATATTATGAATCAATAACTTACATTTACATTAAATATAGTGGTAGTTTTTATAGAAAAAGGGCTTGAAAATTTTTTAAATTTCTGCAGGTGTGCATAACTCACCGCAAAAAACCTATTTAAGACAAGCAATGAGTGTATTTTGGCACTAAAAGGGTTTTACCACGACCAAGATAATCATAGCGATGAGGCCGAGCACGGGGATTTCGTTGAGCCAGCGGTAAAAGATGTGACTATGCTGATTATTGTCGAGCTTGAACGCAGTGTAGAGCTTACCGCAGTAGAAGTGATAAACCACTAGTAACAGCACTAAAAAGAGCTTTAAAGACAGCCATAAGTCGCCAGAATACGCTGACCAAACCGTAGTTAATAGCCAGCCGCCGGAAATCAGCGTTAGCACCATACCGGGCGTCATGATGCCAAAATAGAGTTTGCGCTCCATGATTTT
>CAYUKF010000177.1:1409-3952 GCA_964445215.1 uncultured Thiotrichales bacterium | reverse complement strand
TCATCACTTTAGACGCCCTCGCTACGATTCAACTGATTTATTTAAGATAATGAACACGCTGAATTGGATTGATAGGTTTCAGTACTTGACAACACAACAACGTTCAATAAAATAAACACCGTTTAATTGAGTGTAATATTCATGGTAATAGGCAACATTCATGGCGAGACGTAATGATCACAGCCGAGAACAGCTACGAGATCTAGCGATACAGGCTGTGCTAAATCTTGTCGATCATGATGCGTTTGTCAGCGTGACAGCCCGCTCTGTTACTCAGGATATGGGTTATACGGTCGGTACCTTATACCTTGTGTTTCGCAATCTCGATGATTTGCTGTTGCAGGTGAATGCCGAATTATTAAAACGCCTTCATTCAGATATGCAGTTTGCGGTAAAAAATGAAGTGGATCCACAAACCACGATCTTTACACTGGCAAAGTGCTACTTTTCCTTGGCAGAGCAATATCCTGGACGCTGGCAACTGTTATCTCGCCACCACGATAAGGCAAGCGATGATGAAATTGACAATATTGTTGAAGCCATCTTTATCTTGGTGGAAACTGAACTTGTCCGTTTAGCTCCGACGCGAAATAGTAAAGAAATCGCACTAGCTGCACGCGCATTATGGAGTGCAGTCCATGGTATTTGCGTCGTTAATGCTAGTAGTCATCTACGTCGTCGAGCACAATATGATACGCGCTCACTAGCACGAACGCTTATTCACACCTATTTATCAGGTTTCATGTTCGATAATATTGATCGACCAAGGCCGTAGTTAGGGGAACAGACATGCACTTGCTTAAAATATCGTTGCAATGGTTATTACGGTTGCTTTTCCGCGTCGAACTTAAAGGCTTGGAACATTATGCAGCGGCAGGTGAGCGTGTATTGATTGTTGCCAACCACGTCTCTTTGCTTGATGGGTTATTATTGGCAGTATTTTTGCCCGATCGTGTCAGCTTCGCCATTGATACGCAATGGGCAAAAAAATTCAGTTTGATATTGAAGCTGATTAATATATTTCCGATGGATGGTAACAATCCACTGTCGATGAAGGCATTGATACGCAAGCTGCAAGAAAGCAATAAAGTAGTTGTCTTTCCGGAAGGGCGCATTACCGTCACCGGCGCACTGATGAAAATTTATCCTGGCCCTGGCATGGTGGCCGAGCGCTCAGGCGCGATGATTTTACCCGTACGTATCGATGGCGCACAATACTCCAGGCTTTCTTATCTAAAAGATAAATACAAACTGCGGTTCTTGCCAAAGATCACCCTGACAATTTGTCCGCCTGAAACTATTAAGGCGCCTCAGCACCTGAGTGGCGCAAAAAAACGTGAATACGGTGCAAACGCACTATATCGCATCATGACCGATATGATGTTTGAGACCTCGCACTATAACAACACCTTGCTGCAGGCCATTATCGATTCGGCAGATAGAAATGGTTGGAACCGTGTCATGGTTGAGGACATGAAGCGAATGCCATTAACGTATCGCACTTTATTGATGCGTAGTTTTATTTTAGCTAAAGTATTTAATAACTTTACAACGAAAGGCGAAAATGTCGGTGTCTTTCTGCCCAATGCCACTGCCAATATTGTCAGCGTATTAGCCTTACAGGCCTATGGCCGTATACCAGCGATGCTCAATATTAGTGTCGGCGTTAGCGGCATTATTTCAGCCTGCGAAACCGCCGCATTAAAGAACATCATTACTTCACGACAATTTATTGAAGTAGCGGGGTTGGCAAGTGTCATGGAGGAGCTTAAACAGCATGTCACCATTCATTATCTTGAAGACCAAGCCAGTAAAATAAACCTTATCGATAAATTACGTGGTTTTTGGCATTCGCGCCGACCACGGGCAGCGATAGCAGCGCATATCCCAGAGGTATCGGCCAATGACCCTGCCGTAATCTTATTTACCTCGGGGTCAGAAGGCACGCCTAAAGGCGTTGTGTTGTCACATCAAAATATTGTCGCCAATGCCGCTCAGATTGCAGCGCGTATCGACTTTGGCCCAGGTGATACCGTACTTAATGTTTTACCAATGTTTCATTCATTTGGCTTGACTGGTGGCACCTTCCTGCCCTTACTATCGGGCATGAAAACCTTTCTTTATCCATCGCCATTGCACTACAAAATTATTCCCGATGCAGCTTATAACACCAATGCAACCGTATTGTTTGGTACCAATACTTTTTTAAGCAGCTATGCAAAACATGCACACCCCTATGATTTTTATAAGCTGCGTTATGTCATTGCTGGTGCAGAAAAATTGCGTGATGAGACACGCGACAGCTGGATGCATAAATTCGGCGTACGTATTTTAGAAGGCTATGGCGTTACCGAGACCAGCCCTGTATTAAGCGTTAATACACCGATAGCCTATAGAGAAGGAACAGTCGGTCGCTTGCTGCCAGGCATCGAATATCAGTTAGAAGAGGTTGAAGGGGTCGATAACGGAGGGCGTTTGCATGTTAAAGGCCCCAATATTATGCTGGGTTACTATTTACACGATAAGCCAGCAACCTTAGTGCC
>CAYUKF010000177.1:0-1309 GCA_964445215.1 uncultured Thiotrichales bacterium | reverse complement strand
GGTGCTTACGCTGATACGCACGCCAAACAAAAGGTCATGATCCACGCCAACATTGTTAAAATCATCGGCGCAGGCTTAATGATCTTGTCGGTAGAGCCTTTGTTGGCCTATGCCGTGGTGGGTATCGGTGCAGCCATGTATGGGCCGGCAAAATACGGTGTGTTGCCAGAACTTGTTGATGAGCAAGAATTGGTAAAAGCCAATAGCTGGATAGAAGGTGCCACCATTCTGGCAATACTGGCTGGCACCATAGTCGGTGCCAAGATAGCCAATCAGTCTTTATCTTTCGCGTTATGGTTTGTTGTCGGTTTATACGTTTTATCCATGTTAATCGCCATGCGTATCGGGCCATTAGAAGCAATTCAGTCCAGGAAAAATAACCACATTCAAGCATTCACCCGAATGTGTAAAAGTTTAATTGCAAATCGTCGCGCACGTTTTGCCTTAATAGGTGCCGCCTTGTTTTGGGCTTCGGCAGCAGTGTTGCGCGTTGCACTGATTGCTTGGGCACCCGTTGTTTTGATGATTTTCGATACCGATAAAATCGCAGAGCTAACTGCATTTATTGCGCTAGGTATTATTCTCGGTGCTGCCTTGGCAGCAAAACTGTTCCATCTTGAAGACCTGCGTCGTGCTCGCTTTGCCGCTTATGCTATGGGTTTCTTCGTTATACTCTTTAGTCAAATAGATACGCTATTCGCAACACGACTTGTTTTATTTTTGATTGGTGTTGCTGGTGGTATATTCATCGTGCCGATCAATGCTGTATTGCAAGACATTGGTCACAAAACAGTGGGTGCTGGTGGCACGGTTGCGGTACAAAATTTCTTTAATAATTTAGCGATGTTGATTGTATCGATCATTTATGCAGGCGTTGCAGCAATGGGTGCTCCGCCAGCTTCGATGATTGCAGTGCTGGGTATAGTCATTATTGTGGCAGCGTTATTTATCGCTATGCAGTTGCGCCGCAACCACCAATAAGCAGGTTGCTGGTATAATCTTTTAATTAACGTTATTGGAGAGCGAGAATGGTTCGTACCGTATCGACAATGCTAGAACTGGGCACCACAGCCCCTGATTTTTCACTGTTAGAACCAGCAACTGGTGAGCAAAAATCCCTGCAAGATTTCGCCGCTGCCAAGGCATTGCTGGTCATGTTTACTTGTAACCATTGCCCCTATGTGCTGCATATCGAAGACGGCTTGATTCAGTTGGGTGATGAATTTAAAGGCAATGATGATGTCGCTATTGTCGCTATCGGGTCTAATGATGCCGATAACTACCCAGACGATAGCCCAGAAAAAATAGC
>CAYUKF010000176.1:0-3955 GCA_964445215.1 uncultured Thiotrichales bacterium | reverse complement strand
AATGTCTCCGGTCATCGCCTAGGGAGCATGGAAATCGAATCAGCACTCGTCGCTAACGAACTAGTGATCGAAGCAGCCGTTGTCGGCAGGCCCGACGAGCTTACTGGTGAGGCCATCTTTGCCTATGTCGTTTTAAAAGGGCAACGCCCAGAGGGTGGTGTTGATGACAAACTGAGCGCTGAATTACAACAATGGGTAAGTAAACAAATTGGTGCTATCGCAAAACCTAAAGAAATTCGCTACGCCGATAACCTGCCTAAAACCCGTTCGGGGAAAATCATGCGCCGGTTACTGCGCGCTATTGCCTGTGGCGAAGAAATCACTCAAGATACCTCGACGCTTGAAAACGAAGCGATACTAGAACAATTACAGGGTAAGTAATAGTTCAGTTTCGCTTGATATACTCAGCCTAAGCAATTGAACCAAATCGAGCCAAACTGGGATAAATAAACGATGAAATCCACATTAAACACAAAATTTCATAGCGTCGTATTTCAAAATACAGCTATCGCCCTGGTACTGCTATCACTATTACTGAGCGCATGCTCAACATCCCCGACCGGACGTAAACAAATATTACTCTTTCCTGAATCGCAAATGGCACAAATGGGCGCTGCCGCCTACCAAGAAACAAAAAAAGGCACACCAATCTCTAAAAATTCAAAATCGAACGCGTATGTTAGTTGTATCACCGATGCAATCGTTGCCAAGGTTGAGCCTAATAAGGAATGGGAAGTGACTGTATTTGATAGCGAACAAGTCAATGCTTTTGCACTACCTGGCGGCAAAATTGGTGTCTACACAGGCCTGCTTGGCGTTGCTAAAAACCAACATCAATTAGCAGCAGTCATTGGCCATGAAATTGCTCATGTCACCGCACGCCATGGTAATGCCAGAGTTTCTGCATCAACCCTAACCCAGGTTGGCTTGGTTGCAGCACAGGTGCTAGCTGGCGGAGCCAGCAAAGAAAAACAACAACTCCTGGGCTTGCTCGGTCTTGGCGCACAAGTAGGAATTTTATTGCCCTACGGTAGAGGACAAGAAAGCGAATCCGACATTCTTGGGCTAGTTTATATGGCCAGTGCTGGCTTTGATCCACGTGCAAGTGTACAACTTTGGAAAAACATGGCCAAAGCATCAGGCGGCAAAGCACCGCCCGAGTTACTGTCTACTCACCCCTCCAATGCCACCCGTATTGCTGACCTAAACAAAGCCATGCCTGATGCCATGATCATTTATAACAAAGCCAGGTCTCAGGGCGAAAAACCTAACTGTAAAAAATAAGTCCACGCCAACAAAAAAATCCTCAGTTGGCTTTTACGCGATCACCTTGGCCCCGCCCAAGAAAAGTAGAAAATATATAATAAAAATAGCTAGTTATATTCAAATGTTGAAGCATTAATGCATCATATTTTGATAGCTTTTTCGGTGTCGACATATCCACACCATTGATCTGCGCCAACCCCGTAATACCAGGCTTAGCCTTATAAACACCCCGCTCATCTCGACAGTCCACCAGCTCAATTTGATTAAATAAACATGGCCGCGGACCCACCAAACTCATCTGACCAATAAATACATTAAAAAGTTGAGGCAATTCATCAAGTTTAGTATGTCGTAAAAAATGGCCTAGAGTCGTTACAGAAGCACTTTCAGCTAAATGCGTTGCAACCGAATGAGTATCGACTCGCATAGTTCGAAACTTAACTAATGTAAATGCCCGCTTATCCTGACCAACACGTACCTGGAAAAATAATGGCTTACCCGTATCAAATAAACTAATTATGTAAATAAATAACATCACAGGAAAAAGAATAATTATTCCAACACTCGATAAAACTAAATCTAAAAACCGCATGCAATTAAACTCAACAAATTTTTAAGGGCTAAACCATAATCTTCTTAACTTATTATTTTCGTATTAAGCTAAGAAACCTCTGACCTATTCGTGAACTCGACTCTTGTACCTAAAATATCCAGCTTCTGCGTTACGAATCTTATCAATAGCACCGCTATTGACTGCGATTCGCGCCTTGAATCTGAATATTTCAACCACAACCTACTTCGCCCAGAATAAATCAGAGGCTCCCCTAATTGACTTTCTAGCCTCTTTGCCTAAACCTGACAGACTCCCTAACCCTAGCTCAAAACATCTAGTAAGCTGTTGAAACAGTCTCAGGTGACACGATATAACGCTGTACTCCGAGGCTCGGTTTTGCCCCCCTTGAGGGGGAGCACCTGGAAACCCGGCTTAATTAGTCTCTTTCTCCCTCTTTCATGTCACGAAGCTCTTCACGCCCTATCCTTAAGCAAACCAACCTACTGACTAGGTTGGTATATATAGACGAGATAGTATACCTATATGCTATAGTTCTGCGGACAAAAGAGTATTTACCCTCCCCGCCCACCAACAATAGTAAATTTAATAGTAATCTATGAACGTAGACTCCGTTGTCCGCTTGAAAGAACATAAAACTGAATTAATTTCGAAATACTCTAAGTCTTGTAATATCAAAGCGTCTATTCAGCTATTGAATACGTTAGTACCTTATTTTTTACTTTGGTATTTAGCCATTCATTTTCTGCAAATTTCATATTGGCTAACTGCACTATCTGTGTGTTTTTTAATTTTATTTTTGCTACGTATATTCGTGTTAATGCATGAAGCAGGTCACAACAGTTTATTTTACTCCCCCAGCTTAAATAAGTTTAGTGGTTTTATTTTTGGGGTGCTATGCGGTATGCCTCAATATGTGTGGTCTCAACATCATAATTTTCATCACTCTACCAATGGAAATTGGAGCAAATATCGTGGGCCTCTCAGCACACTCTCGACAGAAGAGTTTTCTAAGCTCTCCAGTAAACAACAAAAATCCTATGTGCGAGCTCGCAAACTAATTAATGCACCTTTAGCAGGGTTTATGTATTTTATTTTTAGTCCGCGATATAACTGGCTAAAAGGCAGCATAACCTTGCTTGGTCACATGTTATTTAATAAATCACAGCAACCATTCCGGCCACTGCAAACCATCGCTTCCGAGTTTGAAACAAAATACTGGTCCAGTGCTAAGGAATATTGGCATATGACGGGTAATAATCTGGTTTTAATCAGCCTTTGGCTGCTAATGAGCTGGCTAATAGGGTCTTGGGAATTTTTCAGTATTTATATTATTAGCCTTGCTCTTGCAGGGGCTGGGGCGCTTATTATCTTTACTGTGCAGCATAATTTTGAACATGCTTACGCCAGTGATGACGAGAATTGGGACTACCATCAAGCTGCACTACAGGGTACTAGCTATCTGAAATTACCTACATTTCTTAATTGGTTTACTGCCAATATTGCTTACCATCATGTCCATCATTTATCAGCTCGTATACCCAACTACTCGTTAGCGAAGTGTCATAGAGAATATCGCCATTTGTTTGTTGATGTGCCACGCATTAAATTATCGCAAATCGTTTCATCATTCCGTTATATTCTCTGGGATATCAAAGCGCGAAAAATTATTTCCATTAAAGAATTTTATCAACCACCAGCTACTATGAAGAGCGAATGAAACATTAAACAAGACGACCTCCTTCTACACAACAATCTAAACTGATTCAACAAACTCAGCAGACGCTAATACTGCTCCATCGCAGGGTCGATTTCTCTTGCCCATGCATCGATGCCACCTGCGAGGTTGATAATGTTAGTGAAGCCTGATTGAATCAGGTATTGGGCGACTTGAGCACTACGCATACCGTGGTGGCAAACGACAACGATGCCTTCATCCGGATTAAGCTCATCAATATTGTCTTCAATTTGATCCATGGGTATGAGTATGGAGCCTTCGATAGAACATTTTTCGTATTCCCAGTCTTGACGAACGTCGATCACTATAGGTGGTAGGTCTTTTTCTAGCAGTTCTTTGAGTTCTTGTGGGGTAATGTCATCCATCGCTTTCGACCCTTT
>CAYUKF010000175.1:0-3961 GCA_964445215.1 uncultured Thiotrichales bacterium | reverse complement strand
GTCTGGGATATGAATTTCGACAGCGACACCAATGTCATCGACGTCGCCATACGCCGTCTGCGCGGAAAAATTGACGATCAGTTTGAACCCAAACTGATTCAGACAGTGCGCGGCATGGGCTATATGATCGATCTGCCAGATGATAAGACATAAGGGTGCCTCTAAAATGAAGCGCCCCACCTCTCTGACATTACGGCTCACGTTATTGTTTAGCGCCGTTGCCGCCGTGGTACTGCTGACCTTTGGCTGGATCATCGAACGCTCACTCGGCGAGCATTTTTTGCGGGAAGACAGCAAGGAGATCAGAGTCATCGCCCAGATGGTAGAGCGAACGCTCTCTACGCTACCACCCGATCACGATTTAACACACATCAAACAGCGTTTTACTGACATGCTGGTCGGACATCACGACGCATTGCTGCTGATCACCGACGCAAGAGGGCAACGCTTGTATTCCAGCCCCGGCCCTGATTTTGCGTTGATACCGCAGCCAAGCAGTGGGCTCAAACAGGGTGTGCTGCAACAATGGTCTGACGGCAAACATAACTATCGTGTTTTTATCCAACAAGTCACTGGCAACAGCAACGCTCCTTACAACGTCACCATCGCCGTTGCCACCGACTTTCATCTCGACTTTCTTACTGGCTTTCGCTACACGTTATGGCTGATGATTGCTTGCGGCATTATCGTCACAGGCATAATGGGCTGGTTTGTCGTGCGCCATGGCCATCGGCCATTGCACACTATCGTTGACCAGATCAGCCACATCAGCGCCAACGCGTTAAATACCCGCCTCAACCCAGAAGCGGTTCCCGCTGAGCTCACCGAACTGGCCATATCGTTCAATGAACTGTTACAGCGCCTGGAAGAAGCCTTCAGCCGGCTTGCCGATTTTTCTGCGGATATTGCCCACGAACTGCGCACCCCAGTGACCAATCTGATGACCCAGACCCAGGTTGCTCTGTCACAGGCACGCAATGCCGAGGCATATCAGGAAATTCTCTACTCCAACATGGAAGAATACGAACGCATGGCACAGATGATCGGCGATATGCTTTTTTTGGCCAAGGCCGACAATGCCCGCCACCCACCTCATACAGAAGAGATAGACTTAAAAAGCGAATTGCTCAACCTGTTCGATTTTTACGGGGCCTGGGTGGAAGAATGTCATGTTGCACTAACGCTGGCGGGTGATGCTCATGTCCAGGGCGACCGCCTGATGCTGCGCCGCACGCTCAGCAATCTGCTGTCCAATGCCATCCGCCACACACCAGCAGGCAACAGCGTGGAGGTAAAACTTAGTTATGCTAAAAACGATGTACTGATAGTAGTGCAGAATCCTGGCACACCTATCCCCGCTGAACACCTGGACAAAATTTTCGACCGTTTTTACCGCACTGACCCATCACGCCAGCGTAGTGGCGAGGGTGCAGGGCTAGGTCTCGCCATTGTTAAATCGATAGTCGAGGCGCATGGCGGTACTATCGTTGCCACCTCCGATGAAACCAGTACACAGTTCCGCATCAGCCTGCCTGGTGTTGTTGATCCTTCAAGTTGATTCCTCAAGGATTGACAACCAACCCAATATTCTACGCGCAGGCAACCGTGTATTTCGCCTGCTAGCTGCTTGATCGTTGGTTAATTTCTCTTTGTATTTTTTGTGTCACGACTGGTCATTGGCTTGCGACACAGGCGAGCACTGGCCTTACCCCAAAAGTTACACCTACTTTAGTCAAGCACCTTCTAGGGAAAATCAAAACTTATCTCATTGCCTGTTATCCATGCGCGATTTCATCTGCCATTAACTCAGCTTGTTTTAATATTGTTTCAGTAGCCAACTTTTGCATGTCAGGCGGATAACCATATTGCCGTAAAGTTCGTTTAATAATGACTTTTAATTTTGCCCTGACACTTTCTTTAATTGTCCAATCTATTGAGGTATTTTGTTTGACTCGTTCAGTAAGGACAACAGCTAACTCTCTTAATTTATCATGCTGCATTAATTCTTTGGCACTTTTATTATCGGCGACCGCTGTATAAAAAGCGTATTCAAAATCGGTTAGTCCAAGCGCACTGGCTTCCTTGTCTATATTAACAATTTCTTTGCTTAATTTAATGAGTTCATCCATTACTTCGGCAGCAGTCAGAACCTTGTTGTGATATTTTTTAATAGAATTCTCTAACATTTCCATTAAAGATTTGCTTTTAATTAGATTTTTCTTTGAACGAGACTTAAGTTCATCATTCAAGAGTTTTTTCAACACCTCCAACGCGATATTTTTATGTTCCATGCCTTTGAGTTCTAACAAAAACTCCTCAGACAAAATCGAAATATCGGGTTTTTTAATCCCTGCCGCATCAAATACATCAATCACTTGTTCAGACACTAAGGCTTGGTCAATCACCTGTCGAATAGTGGTTTCTATCTCTTCATCACTTCGCCCCAAGCCGGTTGCATCAAACTTCACCAAGCGGGCTTTAACTGCCTGAAAAAAAGCCACCTCTTCTTTCACATCCATTGCCTGTTCGTGTGGTATGGCAATGGCAAAGGCTTTTGATAAAGCCGTTACTTCATTGACAAATCGTTTTTTGCCGTCGTCCAGACCAAGAATATGATCTTCGGCTGATAAAATTAGTGACAGTTTTTTGGCCGTGTCAGCAGCGAAATAATCTTCATACGCAAAGCCTCCACCATCATTAGAGAACATCTGGCAAACTATTTCCAGTTTCTCCAACATCAGCTCAACCGCTTTCTCTTGTAAAATGGTGGGGTCGCCTTTGCCGCCCGCATCGGAATAAAAAGAAAGTGCTTTTTTAAGGTCTGATGCAATACCTAAATAATCCACCACCAAACCACCCGGCTTATCTTTATAAACCCGATTAACTCGTGCGATTGCCTGCATCAAATTATGACCTTTCATGGGTTTATCAATATAAAGTGTATGCAAACTCGGTGCATCAAATCCCGTTAACCACATATCCCGAACAATCACTAATTTTAATGAATCGTCAGGGTGCTTCATTCTGTCTGCCAATAACTTCCTTTGTGCTTTGGTGGTATGGAGTTTGGCTATTTTAGGGCCATCAGCTGAGTTCGACGTCATCACCACTTTAATGACGCCTTTATTCAAATCATCCGAATGCCAATCCGGTTTTATGTTAATAATTTCAGCATACAAATCGGCGGCAATACGTCGGCTCATGGCAACGATCATGCCTTTACCATCAGAGGCCTCCTGTCGTTGCTCAAAATGACTAACAATATCCTTGGCAATATTCTTGATACGATTTTCGCTACCAATTAACGCCTCTAATTGTGTCCAACGCCTAAAGGCAGCCTCTCTTCCGTCTCTCCCAGAGGGAGAGAAACCTTGCTCCTCTCCGCCTCCTCCGGAGGGAGAGAAATTTTGCTCCTCTCCCTCTGGGAGAGGCTGGGTGAGGGTTTCATCAAGTGATGAAATAAGATGCTTGCCTTTATCGCTCAGGTTTACTTTGACTAAACGGCTTTCATAAAAAATGCGCACCGTTGCGCCATCTTCTACGGCTTGTGCAATATCATAGACATCAATATAGTGTCCAAAAACAGCAGGGGTGTTGGTATCGGTGCTTTCAATCGGTGTACCCGTAAAACCTAAATAGGTCGCATTAGGCAAAGCATCGCGCATATATTTAGCAAAGCCATAGACCACTTTTTTGCCCACTACATTACCTTGTGCGTCTTTATCATCAATGGTCTTTGCCTTAAAACCATACTGAGTACGGTGGGCTTCATCGGCAATCACCACGATATTTTCCCGCTCCGACAAGGTATCAAACACATTGCCTTCATCGGGCTGGAATTTTTGGATGGTAGAAAAAATCACCCCACCCGCAGCAACTTGTAATAACGTCTTGAGTTGATCGCGGTTTTCAACCTGTTTGGGCTCTTGGCGGAGTAGCTGAGTCGATGCAGCAAAGGTAT
>CAYUKF010000174.1:2558-3972 GCA_964445215.1 uncultured Thiotrichales bacterium | reverse complement strand
GGATGAATACCATGGCCCAGGTTAAAAACATGGCCGGGGCCATCACCATAACTTTTTAATACGGTTGCAACTTCAGCGCGAATACGATCTGGCGAGCTATATAAAACACAGGGATCCATATTACCTTGCAGGGCAACACGGTCTTGTACACGTTGACGTGCTTCAGCAAGATCCATAGTCCAATCAACGCCAATGGCATCACAACCGGTATCGGCAATTTTGTCTAGCCAGTTGCCGCCGCCTTTGGTAAATAAAATAACCGGTACTTTACGCCCATCATGTTCACGTATCAGGCCATCAACAATGCGCTGCATATATTGCAGGGAAAACTCTTGATAATCGCGCGGTGTTAAGGTACCACCCCAGGTGTCAAAAATTTGTACGGCTTGTGCGCCAGCTTTGATTTGTGCATTAAGATACACGGTGACCGAATCGGCCAGCACGGCAAGTATTTTATGCAGTAAATCCGGGCGCTCGAACATCATGCCTTTGATGTATGCGTATTCCTTACTTGAACCACCTTCAACCATATAGGTTGCCAGTGTCCACGGGCTACCAGAAAAACCAATCAACGGCACTTTACCATCAAGCTCTTTACGAATTAAACGTACCGCATCGATCACATAGCGCAAACTGTCCTCCGGATCTGGCACACCTAACTTGGCGATATCGGCTTCGCTACGGATAGGGCGTTCAAACTTAGGCCCTTCGCCTTCTGCGAAATACAAACCCAAGCCCATGGCATCGGGAATGGTCAAAATGTCAGAAAACAAAATCGCTGCATCCAGCGGATAACGACGCAATGGCTGTAGCGTGACTTCACATGCTAACTCAGGGTTTGTACATAGCTGCATGAAGCTACCGGCTTTAGCACGGATCGCGCGATACTCTGGCAAATAGCGACCTGCTTGGCGCATCATCCATACGGGTGTCACATCAACAGGCTGACGTAACAATGCACGCAATAATCTATCGTTTTTTAAATTACTCACATCTGTCCTCAATCATTTTTCTTTAGATTAAAATCACTAATGTGATTTAGATATCTAACCATTCCAAATATACTGTCAACAGTAACTACACCATGGCGCGCTAAGCAGCGCGGGCAAGCTAATGCTGTATAGCTTGTTAACACTCATTGTATCGCCGTGACAAGAGCCATTTCAGCAATTAAACAAATCCCTAAACATCTTTTTCAAGTTCTGGACAATAAAGCCCATCATGGACTGATGATTCGCGACCTAAGACATGCTCCCGCATACCACATTTGCGATCAAAGTAATGACCACAGTAAAAAATGTTCAAGCAAAAGGGCTGAGATTATAGCTGAGACAGCCTTAGAGGTTCAATCTAAGCTGATAGCAAGACCAACAAAAAAATATAACGCCATAAAACTAATGGGTTAATTAGAAAG
>CAYUKF010000174.1:0-2458 GCA_964445215.1 uncultured Thiotrichales bacterium | reverse complement strand
GCATTGTGAATACCACCAAAAGTGCGCGGCCAAGGCTTAATGCCGCGTAATACTGACGGCAAGACCTCTGCGTTGGCCTCTGAGCGTGAAGAATAAGTTCCGTAGGTTACCGCATACCATGGATTGCCATCGCGCTGACTGAAAAAATAAGCGGCAAAGTCAGTTAGATCATTGTCCTCAATGAATTTGACCACGCCAACCTCATTATTGGCAGCCATAAGCTGTAAGGTAAAGTGGTTAGGGTCTTGCTGTAACAGCCAATCATCACGCTTAATAGGCGGACTTACCGTCGTTGCTGCTACGTGCTCCCCTTCAAGGGGGGACAAAACCGAGCCTTGGGGTATAACCACTTCAATCGGCTCTTCGAGAAGCGGTTCAGGCAAGGGCGGTGCATCCCCAGCAATAGCTGGGGGAATTTCAGGCTGAGCGGGTGCCACTTCTATCGATTCCTCTATTAAGCCAGGGATGGACGAGGCAGTGACAGGTTCGACAATCTCAGCGTGCCCTTGGGGTGCAACTTCTACCGTAGGTTCTGCCATAACTTCGGGCGCAGGAACTGCAACTAGCGATGCAAGCTCTGCATCAACGGGGGCATCGGCGGACTCAGGCGTCACAGTCTCGGCTGTAGATGTTGGCAGCGTACCATTGGGATGAAAAAAATCCGGTGCATCCACCAAAGGAGTGGATGGGTTGAGCAAAGCTTCCATCAATGACGCTGTTGCTTCGCTCTGTGGTGTTGTCGGATCTGGCTCTGCGATCACGACTGCGGGTGTTTCGACTGGCGGTACGACGTTGGCCGACACCGGTACCAACTCGGCATCAGCATCACCTCCCAGCCGCAATACACCTATGACAGCCAGTGCAGCACCCAAAGCAATGGCGCCGAATATCAGTGGTCGTGAATAGAGCGTCTTGATAAACCCATCCCTACCCTCGCCAAACACATCAACCACTGGCAACACGCCCTCGGCGTGCGATACTGGCTTATCCGCCTTTTGCTGTGCCTTTGATGCATTCAACATATCGTGTATCTTACTGAGAATTTGGCCAGGGTAACCTTTTGAACATCGAAAAATACGTTTAATCGTGGCCGCATTAAACAGTGTTTTATCCGCTGAATGTAACTCATCGAGATGAGCTTGTATCAATTCCGAAGTATGCGCCTCGGACAATGGTGGAATATCAAGCCTGTGGGCAACACGATCTTGTAAACCCGCTAATTCAGGTAGCGCTAAGGTGTCGTCAAGCCCTGGCCGACCAGAAAGAATAAGGTGTACGGGTTTGCCATAGTTATCTCCCGCTGCCAGTATCTTATCGAGTAATTGCATCGATGCTAGGGCGAGCTTTTCTGCGTCATCGATAATTAAGATGATTGGCTTACTCAAACGTCGTAATCGCGGAATATGTTTAATAAGATGCTCGACACGCTCGGCATGGCCGTCGCCAGCAGTGCCAAAGATGTCAGCAAGACGATTAGACAAACTCATTTCTTGCGCTAGGGCAGCGCCTTGCAATTGATGAATCTGCCAATCATCGCCCATACGCTCAACAAAGTTTGCTAACAAAGCTGTCTTGCCACTGCCCTGGGCGCTAGATAGCAGCAACAAATCGGCATAATGGATCAGGTGTAGCAGCAGATTAATTCGTTGCTCACGCGCAGTGTCAGAAAAATAATGACCAGCATTAACGCCATCCATATCGCTGGCCGTATCGCTACCATCAGAATGCTTTTGCAGCGCATCAGATATCGTCGATAGCTCTACTTGGTCAGCCTTTAGCTCCATCTTGCAGACTCCTGACCTGGATAATTCATGAATACGCGAGAATATCGCACCCCAAGAGTACTTCTTCGGGCTGTCTCGCGACAACCCTCAGGGCGCGCAGGAAATTGATTGTGCAGTAGATTTTCTGATTGAGTAGCGTACTGGTAGCTACGGTCGATTGAAGAAAAGCTACTGCACAATCAAGGATCAAGCGAGGAATCGTGTTGTTCATGAATTATCCAGGCTAAGTCAATTCACGCGGATCAAAAATGCGTGCATATTCTTTTATAGCGAAACGATCAGTCATGCCAGCAATATAATCTGCAACAATTCTTTGTGTGGTATTTTCATGATGCCCGTGATGGGACTCTTCGGCAAGGCCATAGGCGCTCTCAGGTAATAACTGCGGATCGTTAATAAACGCCTCATACAGGCCACTAATTACTTTTGCTGCCTTTGTCGTCATGCGCTTAACGCGATAATGACAATAAAGCTTATCGCGTAAAAAACGTTTTAACTCCAGGTTAAGCGCGGCCATTTCTTCGCTAAAGCTGATTAAAGGTGCGCCGTACTGACGCACAGCATCAATACTGTCAACAGCAGCGTTTTGTAACTTTTCATAGCTGGTTACGATCAAATCATTCACCTGTGCGTTAATCATACGACGAATCACTTCATGAATCATTCGTCGCTGT
>CAYUKF010000173.1:0-3996 GCA_964445215.1 uncultured Thiotrichales bacterium | reverse complement strand
GCCTGAGCCGATTTGGGGCGGCAACGCTGCCATGTTTATAGTGTTAACAGGCCCTAGGACTCCTTTCGCGATTTGATTTGCATCGACATGCGCTGATGACGCTGACTCAAGACTGGTTGACGAATGAGGGTG
Organism: uncultured Thiotrichales bacterium; assembly: GCA_964445215.1. Lineage (GTDB taxonomy): Bacteria > Pseudomonadota > Gammaproteobacteria. The sequence goes on along the minus strand of CAYUKF010000173.1, from coordinate 3,864 downwards.
CCTGACGACGAAGTAGTCAATCGAGTTATTTTTTAAGTGATTCATGACAGTCTCGGAAATTGACATAAGTTACCCCTCTCTTTATTGCCTGCGTATCAGTCTATGTTTCATTAGGAGGCAGTGATTTGATTTATGTCAACATCAGGGTTTGCATGAGAGATGAATGTGCGGTGATAATTAACCGGCGAGCAAGGTAAATATTCCGGCACTTTGGCTGGCGTCCTTATTGGGTTTGTGTGGAATGTCATGGCACGTACTATTACGCAGTTATGGTTACTGGATTCAGTCGATAAGACCGGAACTCCAGGCCAGATCTGCGTATCAAGACAGGGGTAACAGGTGACAGATAATAGTTTGATAGACGCCCTGCAAAATCGCGATCTCTTTGATCACGATATTGATCAGTTTGAAGTGATTGAGACGCATATTTCCTGGGTGCTGTTGACGGGATCCTATGCCTATAAAATCAAAAAGCCGGTTAATTTCGGTTTTCTCGATTTCTCTTCCCTGGCAAGCCGCCGCCACTATTGCTATGAAGAACTGGCACTGAATCAACGTTTCGCACCGAATATATACTTGGATGTGATAGGCATTGGTGGCACAGAGAAACATCCGCGGCTGGGCAAGGAACCGGCATTCGAGTACGCGGTCAAAATGCATCAGTTTCGGCAAGACGAGTTGCTTAGTGCTATCGCCCGAAAGGGTCAGTTGCATGCAAGACATTGTGAACAGATAGCGCAAGTGTTGGCGGGTTTTCACATAGATGCCAAGCTAATGGGGTGTCACAACAAGTTTGGCAGTCCGCAACATGTTTTGTATTGGGTTAACGAAAATTTTTTGCATATTGAGGCATTACTTGGCGATAAAAATGACCTAAGTCGATTGCAGCAAATCAAGCAATGGAGCGAGAACGCATCAAAATATCTTTCTTCTGAGATGGCGGTGCGAAAGAGGAATGGATTTGTGCGTGAATGTCACGGTGACTTGCATTTGGGTAATATGGCTCATATAGATCAGCAAGTCGTTTTTTTTGACTGCATAGAGTTCAGCCATGATTTACGCTGGATCGATGTGGTTAATGAAGTGGCATTTGTTGCTATGGATGTGGCCGAACGCGGTTATGTTGCCTTGTCGTGGCATTTTCTAAATGCTTACTTGCAAATGACCGGAGATTACGCCTCGCTTGCACTGTATCGATATTATTATGTGTATCGTGCCATGGTGCGGGCAAAGGTTGCCTTGTTGGTGACCACCGGAATAGGAGTGTCCGGCGACACAGTGCAACAGGCCTGGTCAGAGTATCGGGCGTATATTGATCTGGCTTTATCGCAAACCGGACAACCAAAGCCATGCATCATCCTTATGCACGGTTATTCCGGCTCAGGCAAATCGACGATAGCCGGCCGTTTGGCTGATATTGTTGGTGCGATTCATCTTCGCTCTGATATTGAACGCAAAAGAATGTTTAATTTGGAGGCAAATGCTTCGTCGCATTCCAGGCTCAATGCTGGAATTTACTCGAGGCAGATGTCGACCGATGTATACAAGCAGCTGCGTGCACAATGTCGAGAGGTGGCTTCCAGTGGCTATAAGGTGATTGTAGATGCTACTTTTCTCAAGTCATCGCAGCGTGATCAGTTCAGGGATTTGGCGCAGAGTTTGTCATTACCATTCCACATAGTGAGTGTTGAAGCACCCGTTGATATTATGAAAAAAAGAGTGCGAGATCGAATGCGTAAGGAATCTGATCCATCTGAGGCTAATGAAGAAGTGTTAGTGGCGCAACTCAAATACCATAATGGCCTAACAGAACAGGAGCAACAATACCTAAACATCATAGACAATAGTGATAGTGTTTCCGATGATGAATTAAAGCAAGTTGTTGATGTTATTCGCTAAGATATCGGCGGTGTATTTGCAACTAAGACAGTAGCAGGCTCTTTGGTTTAAGGTGAAAATATGCAGGTACTGGTCTACAGTGCAAGACAATATACACGCGATATGCTTACCGAAGCCAATATTGGTAATAAGCATATACTTGATTACTGCGATGCAAGCCTGACAGCACAAACTGCGACGTTGGCAAAGACGTATCAAGCGATATGCTGTTTTGTTGATGATGATGTTAATGCCGAGGTATTACAGCAGCTTGCATCTTACGGTGTTAGCCTGGTTCTGTTGCGCTGTACGGGTTTTAATAATGTTGATATTAAAGTGGCGGAAAAAAATAATATCTCCGTCATGCGTGTTTCCAATTATTCACCGTATTCTGTCGCCGAGTTTTCTTTGGCAATGATGTTGACGCTTAATCGAAAATTACATCGAGCTTATAATCGAGTGAGAGAAGGAAATTTTTTACTCGATGGTCTGTTGGGCTTCGATATGCGTGGTAAGACTATTGGTATTATCGGAACAGGCAATATCGGCAGCGCACTTGCGCAAATTCTTTCAGGCTTTGCTTGTACCTTGTTAGCCTATGACTTGGTGAAAAGTGAACAGTGTTGTCAATTGGGTGTTAAATATGTTGGCTTGACCGAGTTGCTACAGATTTCTGACATCATCAGCCTGCATTTGCCGTTGACACCTAACACTGTACATTTGATCAACAAGGAAACGCTTAGCCTGATGAAAGAGGATGCGATCCTGATTAACACCAGTCGGGGTGCGGTGGTGAACACAGTGGATCTGATTGCCGTGCTTAAACAACGACGCCTTAGAGGTGTTGGTTTGGATGTATATGAGGAAGAGTCCGAGATTTATTATCACGATTTACGTGACCAGATCATTGACGATGATATTTTTTCGAGGTTACTCAGTTTTCCAAATGTGTTGGTAACAGGACACCAGGGCTTCTTTACTAAAGAGGCGCTTAATATGATTGCCGAAACCACAATTCAAAATATATGTGACTACGAAGCAGGAAAGGACAGTGCTAATATTATTAGCTTGGGTTAGTTACTAGTATTAGAGCTGTACATTATATAACGTATGGTGACAAGACATACGTTATATTTTTCTGCTCTTGATATCTGACTTAATGGTAGTGACGTTAGTTTTTCTGACAAGGAAGAACATCTTGGTGCTGGTCGCTAGTTGTCGATGCAATGATGTAAAAATAAGCTAAGCGCTGGTACCAAATGTTAGAGACCTTCAACTAATACTTGGTAAAGTGACGCGTAGCTATTATAGCGTGCTTTGCTAATTTCCTTTCTCTCTACGGCTGATTTAAGGCCGCAGTCTGGCTCATTGATATGGCGGCAGTTATTAAAATGGCAGATGTCCGTGTGTTGTCGAAATTCGATATAACACTCGGCAAGTTTGCCCGCCTCGATATCCCACACAGCAAAATCACGTACCCCCGGTGAATCAACTAAATAACCACCGAATGGCAGTGGGTAGAGTGTTGTACTGCTGGTTGTATAACTACCTTAGTTCGCCACGAGCAGTGAGCTCGGCGGTTGCAATGGTTACTCCAGGTAGCAATAGTGTGGCGAGTGAAGATCATGCAGCGCAAGCCAAAGGGATATTAATCACGCGCGCATTAGTGATTATTACTGCGATGATGTTGGCCGAACCAGAACGTCCTGTAGAAGCTGTCGTGCTATTAATCGGCAGTTAGGATACGCGAACAAGGAAACAGAAAAACGGCACATAGATTTCTGCGCTGGCGGCTATGAAGGGCGAAGCAAAGGTCTCAGCCCGTGATAGTGATGCCGTCTGCTGCTTCGAGCTCGGTACGGAGTATCCAGGTGCAGGTTGACGTAAGTCACTGAGGGAGTCACGATACTACGTTTGGGGTGCGGTGGTCGTAAATCAATCACTACGTGGCCTAGGGGTGCAGCACTGTTGATTAGATGCGTTTCT
>CAYUKF010000172.1:0-4038 GCA_964445215.1 uncultured Thiotrichales bacterium | reverse complement strand
TATCTTAAGCGCCAGATCGCTTTGATTGAGCCAAAAATGATTATTGCAGTGGGGCGTATTGCAGCGCAAAATCTACTAAAGACCGAGACTAAAATTGGCGCGATGCGTGGGCGTGTTTATCATTACGGTGAGCAAAAAACGCCGGTTATAGTGACGTATCATCCCGCGTATTTATTACGTTCTCCGCGCGAAAAAGCCAAGGTTTGGCAAGATTTACTGATGGCAAAGCAGGTTTTTCAGCAGGTCTGAGCGGGCTTGGCCTGGCGATTTATTTATTATGTATATTTTATTTGGAGCCTGGTTTGAACTCAATCAATGTAAATTTAGAGTCTCGTACTGTTCGTGATCTCTTTAGCATTGCAACAGCTAGCTTTGAGTTGGCAAGACGAGCAAAAGAAAAAGCAGAAAAAGCAGAAAAATGGGAAATTCAGCATCATTCTATAACGGGGATTGTTTTCGCGGCTTTTGCTATTGAAGCAATGATTAATCATTTTGGGAGCATATATTTTCCAAATTGGAGTGAGTCAAGAGAGAGGCGAAAGGAATCTCATAAAAAGCTGTTTAAAAAGGTCAAGTTACCTGACTATCTTGGTTCTAAAGAATATCAGTGTGCGGAGGCATGTTTTAAATTACGGGACATGCTTGCCCATGGTAAAACTGTTAATGAAACAGTAAAGATTAAACTTCCATCTGACGCTGATAACGACACTATTACCTTGGCTGCGTTGGCAATTAATTCAGAGCCATTCAGAGAGTCAAGTTATAAGCTTTTAGAATTATTCATTAACACCACTCGACAAATTGAAAAAGATATTGAGGAACATGGCTTTTATCCTACACCGAGAGAAAGAGAAAAACTTTGCGAGTGTCCTTTAAGTTGTGCAGGAATACGATCCTGGCAAGCCCATGATATAGGTATTAAGTTAAAGTAACACCAGAGCAAGTTATTATAACCACCATGGCCTGTAAAAAAGATCAAGTAGAAGCATCAATATTGCAAACCTGTCTTATCCGTCCAATGCAACGGCAGGATGTGCCGGTTGTGTTGGCGATTGAGCAGCGCGCTTATGATTATCCCTGGACAAAAGGCATATTTAACGATTGTTTGCGCGTTGGCTATTATGGTTTTGTGGTTGAGCGAGAAGAGGTTATTGTCGGATATGCTTTGATGAATACGGTCTTGGATGAGGCGCATGTGCTGAATCTTTGCGTTGAGCTTGAGCTGCGTCGGCAAGGGATAGCTCGTATCTTATTAGAATATATTATCGACCTTGCTAAGCAGCTTAAAGCCGTATCACTCTTCCTTGAAGTGCGTCAGTCCAACGTTGCTGCTTTAGCACTTTATGAATGCTATGGCTTTGATGAAATTGGTGTGCGTAGTAACTATTATCCGGCAGTGGTAGGGCGCGAAGATGCAATTATGCTTGTTAAACAGCTTGATTTTCAGCAGATGTAAAAATAGCCGTTGATGGAAATAACGGCGCCGGGAACCGCTAACGATTATGGTTAAGCTTGCTCCATAGATGCGCCAGCAGCAGCCAAAGCAATCCTGCAACTGCCCCAAATAAATGCGCACGTGTGGCGACAGTAACGCTATTTGCTAAACCCTCAATACGTTCTCCTGACAATTGTTGAATAAAAATGTACAGGCTAAGTCCTGCGAGAGCAAGCGCATTCAATATTTTTCTATGCGGATAATCGTTGATCGCTGAGATATAAAATAAACCCATTAGCGCCCCAGAAAGTCCACCATACCATTTAAGTTCTTCGCTGAAGGTCAGTAGGCCGATGCTTACTGCAAGCATGATGAATACTAATGCGCCGAGCCAGTGCCAAGTTAAGAAATATCGGCCATAAAATTGCTGAAGCAGTATCAGCCCTGCCATGTTTAATAGCCAATGCATCCACGATAGGTGTGTCAGATGGCCACTTATCGCACGCCATATTTCGCCATTCATGACACGCTCAAAATCCAAATACAATACGTCTCTTATATCACCAGGCAGCAGCATAATGAGGGTGGTGAGCAGTGCCAGCCAATATATGTTTTTTCCTTTGCTATCGATCATAGAGCCCCTGTTGTTCAGCGATATATTTTTGTCATGCAGTTAAATCTTGCCTTGGCAAGCCAATGATTTATCACGATTTCTTGTTTTTGCCAACTTGCGCACATTGTTTCGTCTCATCACTTTCTAGAATCGAGCCTATATAAAAAATTATATCGGTCGATAAGCAAGTACATGCCTGTGGTATGGGCACTGGAAATGAGTTGATACATGAAAAGAATTATACCGTTAGTTTTTTGTCTGTGGGTGACCTCAGCGTTGGCTGCTTCTGAGTTGCCGATAACGGTTGCTAGTGATGCCTATATTATTGCCTTAACAGAAAATACAACTCTTTCGGGCCGGGTCACAGAGCAGTTAGGCCAGGATGTAGGTGAGCACTATTATGGTGAGATAGATTCTGTGCCAGATAGTTGGGCGCGGGTATCCATAATTAGTGGGCAATGGCAAGGTATCGTGTCGGTTTACGGGGCTTTGTATGTCATTGATCAGCCTGTTGTGGAAAATTTGCAAGCAGCGCAGGCGGCGAGTATCACTACACCAGCACAAGCTTTGGCAGATTTGGCTGACGATATGGGCAGTTGTGGGGTTGCAGGTCATGCAAGTGAGTTGAATACGTCATTGGTCTCGATTATGGAGGCAGGCGTCACCCAAGAAGTTGCGTTTTCAGATTTTTGTGATGCACAGGTCGATGGCCTGTGCATTCTACCTGAGATAGAATTTGCTTTTGATAGCGCTTTTCAGTCCTTGTATGGTGCCAGTGCTGCCGCCCAGGCGACCTCGTTGATTAATACCGCTGAGGGGTTCTATCGGCGTGACAGAGCAGAGATGGATGGTAATAACGGCATGAATATGGCTTTTGATGCCATTACTGTTGCGTTTCTATCTTCTGAAGTTTTTAGCACATCGACAAATGCGGGTATTTTTCTGAATGATATTCAGACAAAGAAAGCAAACGCTCAAATTCCATTCATTACAAATAGTCAGGCGCTATTGCATGTGGTGACTGGGCGTGATTTTGATGGGTTAACAGCAGGCATAGCGAATGTTGATGTGCTATGTAATAGCAATGGCTTGGGTGTTGCTGCAACCTCTGTAGTGGGTAGTATTCCACTCACTGCCGTGGTGATGGCGCATGAGCTTGGCCATAACCTTGGCTCGTTTCATGATGGTGAAGCCAATGCCGACCCTGCTATGGGGCCTTTGTATGACAATACTTCCTGCCCAGCGAGCAGCCATATCATGTCTTCTTCTATAAGCAATGGTTTTACCGGCTTTTCCAGTTGTTCAGTAACGCAAATGGTTAATTCTGTTGAGGCCGTATTATCACCAAGCCAGTGTTTTAATTATCCTGCGGATATCGCTATCTCTAATCCAGTCAGCCCAACCAATGTCAATGTCGGTGATACCTTTAGCGCCTCGTACATGGTTTCTGTTGTTGAGACAGGTTTTCAGGCAGTGGGGCAGATTGTACTAACGGGCACGTCTAATGTGGGCGCACAGTTTACTAGCGTTACGGCGAATGGTAATGCATGCACCATAGATAGCCATGCTGGATATGAAAATACCCGTTATAGCTGTACGGTAAACAACCCAGATGACGGTGTGACGATAAATATTGATGGCACCATTACCGGTTGGAATGCGCAAGCTATTACCACGCACACAGCGGTAATTTTAACAGCCGATGTGACGGATGTGCTGACTAGAAATAACAGTCTTACTAAGACTATGATTGTAGCAGGTACCATTACATTGCCACCACCCACTGGGGATGATTCGCCACCACCCGCTGGGGATAATGTAGGTGCTAGTTCTGACTCTAACTCTAACTCTGGCAGTGGCGGCGGCGGTAGTCTTGGGTGGCCGTTACTATTGGGCTTGTTTGGGTTATTATTTCGTCGGTCTTATTCTTGAGTGGTTTGCTGCCTCTTATGTTTTATCGCCGCATTATAGTTTTATTTTTTCCAGCGAT
>CAYUKF010000171.1:0-4041 GCA_964445215.1 uncultured Thiotrichales bacterium | reverse complement strand
ACACTCACATGGATAGAGCACTAGATAGTCCCGTCGTTGCTGTAGTTGCAGCCGACGCTTGTCCAGTTCAATCAAGGTTTCCTTATTAAACGCTGCCAACGCAGCGTGCTGAACAGGCATAGAAGTTGCGAGAAAGAAATTTTGCGCCAACTTATCAAGCACAGGTACGGTAGCTGTAGGCGCCACCATCCAGCCAATACGCCAGCCTGTCATACCAAAATATTTTGAGAAACTGTTAATGACAATCAAATCATCACTCAGCGACAAAACCATTTCGGCAGTGATATCGTAAACTAGCGATTGATAGATTTCATCAACACACAAACGCCACCACGATGATTTACCACATCAACAATCTGCTTCAATTCTGCCATCGAACAACAAGTGCCAGTTGGGTTTGATGGCGTTACTAATATTACTGCTCGTGTTTTTGCTGTCCAATGCTTATCGATCAACTCAGCCAGCAACTGATATTGCGTTGATTTATCCGCCGCGACCAAGACTGGCTAGCCTTCAAATAAACGAACAAAATGACGGTTACAGGGATAACCCGGGTCAGCCATCAATACTTCGCCGCCTGGATTCAGTAAAGCCGCTAACGGTAATTGCAGGGCACCGGAGCTACCTGGTATCACCACAATACGGTCACTGCTTATGCTGATACCAAAGTGTGACTGATAATATTGACTAATCGCTTCACGTAGTTTCGGCAATCCCAAAGCAGGCGTGTAATGGGTTAAACCCTTTTGCAAAGCAGCAATACCTGCCTCAATAATCGGTTGCGGTGTGACAAAATCAGGCTCGCCAATCTCCATATGAATGACATCACTGCCCTGCGCTTCCATAGCTCGAGCACGTGCCAGCACACCCATCACCCGAAACGGTTCAATCTCCAATGCGCGTCGCGAGATGCGTATTAAAAATTAAAGAGCTTCTGATGTGTCTGGAACAGCGAGGTTGATGACTGTTGTTTTCAGATCGAGGCACGAATCGCAGTCAATAGTGGGGCTATTGCGCTCCCACGCTTTCACGGGGGCAGGCTCTGAGGGAATGCGATAGCATTCCTGAGAAAGTGCTCTTGGGGTGATAAGATTCGCGCCCCACAGGAAGTGCCTTTGAGGTATAACAAAGAGCTGGAAGATTTCAGTCAGCAAGGTCGCGTTCTATGAATTGATCAGAGGCGCCCTAGCGCAAGCGATCTAGCGTTGCCACATCAAGCATCGACACATCAGTAAAGTGCTGTGACTGACTACCACCCAGCACCCGCATCGCGCTATTAGGCTCGCCAAGGTCTGAAACCACCAGTTCAGCATTACTGAAATTATGATCCAATGTGAAATCATTAACTGTAATCACGGTCGTTAAATTCGCCCCTTTTGCTGCAAGAATGCCGTTACGTGAATCTTCAAAAACAAGGCACTGTTCTGCAACAAGTCCCATTTCCGTAAGTGTGTAGCGGTAGATATCTGCTGCTGGTTTTTTCTTCGCCACCACATCACCTGCCGCGATCAGTTCAAACCAGGCAATCGACTCCTTGCCCAAAGTGTTACTGAGTAAAGCCGTCACATTGCCATAAGTCGTTGTCGTTGAAATGGCCAAACGTCGTTTTTGTATGCGAATTTCGTTGAGTAGTCTGGCAATACCTGGGCGTAGCATGACAGCACCGTTATCGACCATATCTTTAAAATGATCCGTCTTAGCAGCATGTAGTGACGCAAAATAATCCTCTAAATCAGTCGAAATATCCACAAAAGGCGGGTCATACTTCTCTAGATAATGGAGCATTCGTTCCTTACCGCCAGTCACCGCTAACAAATCCAAATAAAGCTCTGTCGACCAGTGCCAGGATAATCCAGCATCGGCAAATGCTTGATTAAACGCAATCAAATGACCGTCACGTTCTGTATCAGCTAACGTCCCATCGACATCAAATAGATAAGCATCAAAACCATTCATCACACCCCCTTTCGGTGTATTAACACTCAATAATACGTACTAAAAATAGCAGCGCGCCAGCATAGCAAACCCCACCCCCACACGGATAGCCTATACACTTAATTTCAAGCTTGGTCACAGCACACGAGTATGCTATAAAGTAGGGTTTATTATCTCGAACGGGGAGCATGGTATGCCTAAAGCTAAAAAGAAAAAGGCACCAACAATAAAAACGGCTAAGAAAAAGGTGGTCAAAAAGGCTATAGCGCTGAAAAAGAATGCAGCCAAGAAAAAGCCGATCAAAAAAGTGGCTATAAAAACGCCCGCCAAAAAACCCACATCAAAAAAGAAAGCGGTAGCTAAAAAAGCGCCAGCAAAGAAAACAGCAAAAAAGAAGGTGACGACTAACAAAGCATCCATAAAGAAAACTATAACCAAAAAAGCGCCAGCTAAAAAAGCAGCCGCTAAAGCAACAACGGCTAAAAAAACTATCTCAAACAAGAAGGTTCCAGTGAAAGTAGCATCAGCAAAAATAACAACATCAACAAAGCCTAAAACAAAGATAATTAGTGCCAGTAGAAAAAAAGCAGCACTTGAAGGCACAGACATATTGGCAATTGGCGATACACCGATTGCTCCTTACAAGGAAAAACGTGGCGAATCTTATATGGGCGAAGAGCAAACCGCGCATTTTCGTAACATTCTCCACACCTGGAAACGTGCACTTATGCAGGAGGTTGATCGTACCGTACACCATATGCAAGATGATGCCAGCAACTTCCCTGACCCTAACGATCGCGCCAGCCAAGAGTCAGAATTCACTATCGAGCTACGTACGCGCGATCGTGAGCGCAAGCTAATTAAAAAAATCGATGAGTCTCTAGACCTGCTCGATTCAGACGATTATGGCTATTGTGAAACCTGCGGTATTGATATCGGTATTCGCCGCCTTGAAGCACGCCCTACTGCAACCCAATGTATCGATTGTAAAACACTTGATGAAATCAAAGAAAAACAAGTGAGTCGCTAATACATATTTATTCAGAAATGTTGGGCACACAAGGTGATTGAACAACCGACAAAAGACACTATAGATTCTATACTGCAAGAAAACCGTAGTTTCCCACCCCCAGAAAAATTTGTCGAAAACGCATCAATCAATAACCCGCGCAATCTAGAAGCACTTTACCAAACCGCTAACGATGACCATGAGGCGTTTTGGGCTAAGTTAGCCTGTAACGAAATCGACTGGCAAACACGGTTTAGTAAAACACTCGATGACAGCGATGCGCCACACTATCGCTGGTTCGACGGTGGCAGACTTAACGTCAGCTACAACTGCATCGATCGTCATCTAATTGATCGCGCCGACAAAACCGCCATACTCTTTGAAGGTGAACGCGGCGACAAGCAAAAACTCACTTACCGCGAACTTCATATTGCCGTCTGTCGCTTTGCTAATGCGCTTAAACTTCATGGCATAAAACGCGGCGATCGCGTCGTACTCTATATGCCGATGGTACCTGAAGCAATCATTGCCATGCAGGCCTGCGCACGAATTGGAGCAATCCATTCCGTCGTGTTTGGTGGCTTTTCTGCTGAGGCATTAAAAAATCGCATAGAAGATACTGGTGCAAAAGTAGTTATCACTGCCGATGGTGGCTACCGCGGCGGCAAGATCATCCCCTTAAAGGCAGCCTGTGACGAAGCACTATCGCTAGGCTGTCGCAGCGTCCAAACTGTATTCGTTTTAAAACGTACCGAAGAAGATATCGCCATGGTGTCAGAACGTGATGTCTACTGGCATGAGGCAAGCAAATTGGTCAGTAATGACTGCCCACCTGAATGGGTCGACAGCGAGCATCCTCTGTTTCTTTTGTATACCTCCGGTTCTACTGGCAAACCAAAAGGAATTCAACACTCAAGCGCGGGCTACCTGCTCGGCACCATCATGACCATGAAATGGGTGTTCGATATACAAGACAATGATATTTATTGGTGCACCGCTGATGTCGGCTGGGTCACTGGCCATTCCTATGTCGCCTATGGCCCGCTCGCATTGGGCATGACTTTGTTCATGTACGAAGGCGCACCGACTGTACCCGA
>CAYUKF010000170.1:0-4064 GCA_964445215.1 uncultured Thiotrichales bacterium | reverse complement strand
TGTAGATGAATATGAAAAACAGTTTGGCCGCCATCTTGGTTGCAGTTCACAACCAGACGATAACCGTTATCAGCAATGCTTTGTTCTTTGGCAATTTTTTTGGCTGTTAGCACTAATTTACCTAATACTGCTTGGTGTGATTCATCGGTATCGTTAATAGTGGCAATATGTTGCTTTGGTATCACTAAGATATGAATCGGTGCCTGCGGATTAACATCACGAAAGGCAAAGACATCATCATCTTGATAAACAATATCTGTTGGGATATCACCGTTGATTAATTTACAAAATAAACAATCGGACATAACACCGCCTATTAATTTAAAACGAATAAACTACTGTTTTAGCGTTTTTAATGTTTGCATCGCCTCATTAGTTAAATGACGACCCGGAATAATGAATAAGCCAGGCACTCTTTGCTTATAATAATGGTAAGTTTCGCCGAATTCAGCAAGTAATTTATTGTCTTCTAACTTTGAACCAATAATAAGGTATACGGTAATACAAATACAACTAAGCAACCAGAGTGCGCTCATATCACGCGTCCAAATAATGATTAAACCAAAGAAATACCAAGGGTGGCGCACATGACGATGCAGCCAGGAAAGTCTAAACCCATCTCCAGCTTGGTCTGCTGTAAGGCCAAGAAAACTGACCATATTATAGCTGCGTGCGACTAGTAAAAATCCGATAATGGCAATGAGCACCATAACGTTTAAAATTATTTTTATAGCGCCACCATGCTGCCAAAGCGTAGGCGTAGAGTCTTGCCAAATTAAATAGGCAATAGGTGCTAACAATACGCTTGAAGCAATGACGTAGATGAGACGATAACGCTGCCCGCTTAAACCTAGCGTGCTGGCACAATAGTCTTTCAGCGATGTTGATGCGGTCAGTGAATGGATAACAAAATAAAGTAGCCAGGCAATAAAAAGAATAAGGAGTTGACTTAACATTACGTTTAAATCTGCTCACAAGGCCCTTTGCGTAAACCGGACATGAGAGAACGGTGTTTATTTTGCAGTTTGCCTTCGTTATCACGAATTTCCATTGCCATAACGCCAGTAAAGCCTTTGTCGTTGAAGGTGATATTACCAACACCATGCAAGCTACCCTTTTCATCATCGCAATGTAAGATCCAGCCAAGTTGATTATCACTATCGGAAACATCGCTGATGTTGCAATTGGTATTATTGGCGGTGGTGTTAGGAATAGGATCTTCAGGGCTGAGGCATTTTTTAGTACTAAAGGGTACGGGGAATATAGCGCCGTTAATCTCAATGCGAACTTCGGTTTCCCACTCACCTGCTTCAAACTCAACAGCAAAGGCATGGTGGCCACAAATAAACAATAGCACCAGACTCAGTAGTGAGCTATTCATTCCATTTTTCACAACGATATATCCTCCAAAAATAAGATCTATTAAGCAATACGTACAATACCGGTATCGACACTGCCATCGCTATTCAGTTGCAACCACCGATAGCCCGCTGCCTGTGTGTCATTTTGATGTTGCGCGCTGTTGGGTAAAAACTGGCTACAGGTCGAAGGCGATGACAATAAGCGAACACCCTTGCGCTGCTGGTCAAATTCCTGATGGACATGACCCCACACTATGGCGCGAGGGGAATCAAAGCGGTCTATGATATCGAAAAACGCCTGTTTATTCTTCAATTGCATGACGTCCATCCACGCACTATCGATATCAACTGGCGGATGATGCAAGGCAATGAGACTATGTTTGGCTTGGGTCTCTTGCAGCCTTGTCTCGAGAAATTGTAATTCGCTAGTCGATAGCTGACCAAAATCATGCTTACCCTCGGTTGAATCTAATAATATTAATTGCCAATCGCCAAGCTCTACATTATTTTCAAAGCCACCGAATACTTGGTGCATTACATCGATATCATCATGATTGCCAGGCAATAAATAGATCGGTGTTTTTATTTTTATCAACATTGTTTGCAAACGTTCATAAGCGTTTAACGCACCATAATGAGCGATATCCCCAGTGATAAGCAAAGCATCAAAAGACTCGTTTTTGATGAGATCAATTACTTTCTTAAGCGAATCATCACAATCAATATGCGACAAACGATCGCCTTTATTATTTCCCAAGTGCGAGTCGGTGATATGTAAGAATCGTAATGGTTGGTTCATAAATAAGCTCAGCTGGATAGTGTTTCAGTTAGTACAACGATAAGTGTTGTGTATACCCTCTCACAAAGTGGGGTTATAGTTTATGATAGTCAACATTGTTTTGTCTGCACAGTAATTATATGATTCGGCAGTGGGTGGGGACTCCATCTAGAAAACAAAACTAATCCAAAAAATACAGGAGAATAAGACGATGAGTATGATGTCAGAGTTTAAAGATTTCGCAATGCGCGGAAATGTCATGGATATGGCTGTTGGTATTGTCATCGGTGGTGCTTTCGGCAAGATTGTCAGCTCCTTTGTTAGTGATATATTAATGCCGCCCATTGGCAAATTAATGGGTGGGGTTGATTTTACTCAGCTATTTATTAACCTGAGCGACACTACTTATGCGTCGCTAGCAGCAGCACAAGAAGCCGGGGCACCCACTCTCAACTACGGTAACTTTATTCAAACTACGCTTGATTTTATCATTATCGCCTTCGCTATTTTTATGGTGATCAAAGCCATGAATTCAATGAAGAAAAAAGAAGAAGAGGCGCCTGCTGAACCAGATAAGCCTAGCGATGAAGTGTTATTGTTACAAGAGATTCGTGACTCTCTTAAAAGATAATAACTGTTTGATGAAAAAGTAAACTCGGGGGTAGTCTGCTGCCCTCGACCCTTATCCTAGAGAATCTCTTAATTTTATCAAGCTCACCTACGTATTTTTTAGCGTATAATCGCAGGCATAAACCCCTCGTAAGCGACAAGATCATGATTGATAAAAAACTACTCGATATTCTTGTATGCCCAGTCACTAAAGCGCCTCTAATCTATGATAAGAACAAGGACGAGCTAATTTGCAAAGCCAGCGCCCTTGCCTATCCGATTCGTGATGGCATTCCGATCATGCTTGAAAGCGAGGCACGTCAAATCAGCCTAGAAGAAAAAGAGCAATTACGCTAATCACTGTTTTATCTCATATAAGGGTAATGGGCATAAGGTGCGTTCAAAAACATCGTATTCTCAACGTCCTGCTAGTGTGCATACTCTGTACGGCATGCTCAGATTCAATTCAGCTTAACGCGCTTAGCGCAGATGACACTGTGCTGGCCTTTGGTGATAGCCTAACTTTTGGTTCTGGTGCTGGCTCACAGCAAAGCTACCCTGCCCAACTTGAACAGCTCATCAATCGTAAAATCATTAATGCCGGTGTGCCTGGCGAAATGACTGCTGAAGGACTTATACGTTTACCACAGCTGCTTGACAAGCATGAGCCTGCCTTACTCATCCTTTGTCATGGTGGTAATGATTTCCTACGTAAAAAGCCGTTAGCAGAAACTCAATCAAATATCGCTGCGATGATCGCTATAGCCAAAGAGCGCAATATTGGTGTGCTATTAATGGCCACCCCGACACCAAGCTTATTTCTTTCTGTGCCAGGCTTTTACTCTGACCTGGCAGATGAATTCAAGATCGCTTACGAAGGTAAAATTATTGCAGATGTTGAATCACAAGCTGCTTTAAAGTCTGATGCGGTGCATCCTAATGCAGAAGGTTATCGATATATTGCAGAACAGTTGGCCAAGGTATTAAGGCAACATGGGGCTTACTAGTGCCATGTCAACCGTATAATGACGGTCTCAGCGAGACGAGAAGCGGTCATGTGCAAGGCGCGCGAGTGCAGGACTAGCCGTAGCTAACTCAAGCGAGCGGAACACAGCAGATGGCCGCTTCTCGTCTCGCCCGAAGGGAGCCATTGAAACAGCCCAATGCGGCGTTACACCCCAAGAGCCTGCCCCGTGCTTGGCACGGGGGCACTTCCTCCGGGGCGCAGCCACTTGCACCCCAAGAGTACTTCCTCAGGAATGCTACCGCATTCCCTCAGGGCGCAATAGAACCACTATTGCTGCATGACTGCGCCT
>CAYUKF010000169.1:0-4082 GCA_964445215.1 uncultured Thiotrichales bacterium | reverse complement strand
GCCAAATTTGACTGAAATGTCTTCAAACAGGGGTTTCGCCCCAAACTGCATGGTGATATTTACTGTGGTAATCAAGGTGATTTCCTAAGGGACTTGGAGCCAGTATTCAAGCCCAATATCAGTAGAAAAGGACTTGCTAGGCTTAGATTTATTGGCGAGGGAATTTTAAGAGTGTGATTATAATGGGAAAGTCAGTAGATAGTAATAGTTTATTTGGCTTGATTGCCGCTATGGTTGCCATTACTTGTACGCAGCGCTGTTACAATGCAGCGATCTATCCTAGGTAAAACCTTCGTGCTGTACATTTCCGAGAATGTCTCATTACCAGACTCTAACGTTGAATTTTCAGCGATTCGCGCGCAAGGTGCTGGTGGCCAAAACGTCAATAAGGTCTCATCGGCGATTCACTTACGTTTCGATATTCAAGCATCTTCTTTACCTGACAGGTATAAGCAACGCCTGTTAAGTTTGCGTGATAGGCGTATCAACAACGAAGGTATTGTTGTCATTAAAGCGCAGAAATTTCGCACGCAAGAGAAAAATCGTGATGACGCACTGGCAAGGCTAAAAGAATTAATTACAGGGGTGATGGTCGTGCAGAAGACAAGACGGCCGACCAAGCCTACTGCCGGTTCGAAAAAACGACGATTAGACAGTAAAGTAAAGCGCGGTAAAACCAAATTATTACGTGGCAAGATTACCGAGTAATACTGAACTGTGAATACTAAAAATAGTATCCTGGAAAGATAATCCTGTGGCTTTAAAACCGACAATTTATAAATTAACAATTTCCTTATCAGACCTTGATAGAAATTATTACGATACGCTTAATTTAACGATCGCTCAGCACCCTTCTGAAACGTTAGAACGTATGATGGCACGCGTATTGGCTTATTGTATCAATGCTGAGGAGCATTTGGCTTTTACTAAAGGGCTTAGCGAAGCGGAAGAACCTGATATTTGGCTACGTTCTTTGGATGGTCAACTGGTCTTATGGATTGATCTTGGCGAGCCTGCTGTGGATAGAATTAAAAAAGCGACACGTCTCGCATCAACAACGAAGGTTTACAGTTTTAATTCGAAATCAGATGTTTGGTGGCATCAGAATCAGGCGAAGTTTAAATCGTTGCCAGTGTCTGTCTATCGCTTTCAATGGCAACAGATACAATCTTTGGCGAAGTTGGCCGAACGCACCATGGAATTTTCCGTCATGATCACAGATAACTCTGCACAGTTTTCAACGAAATTGGGTGAGTGCGAAGTAGCTTGGGTAGCGTTGCAATAGTATTTTATAGCTACTGTGCGAATGAATCGTATTTTTCCATATATTGAGCTGCTATGGTGGGGTCACCTTTACGTTCATAAGTTTTAGAGAGTATAAAATATGACCAGCTATGATTGGGGTTTATCTCAATTGCTTTTTCGCAATAGGTTATTGCCTCATCATAACGATGAATGTTAAATAATGCATTACAGTAATTTGCGACAGTTTTTTCAGTTTCTGGGTCTAACTCATAGGTCAATTTGTAGTAGGGGAAGGAGGCGAACCAGTCTCCTTTTCTTGAATACTGCCAACCAACATAATCAGCAGCGTAGAAGGTGTCTTTGTCGCTAGTGTAATCGGGTAATAAATCTAGATATAGGCGATAGTATTGGTTGGCTTTATCATCGTAGCGTTGTTTTCTTAGAAACTTAGCGAAGGAATAGATTTTGTCTGTGCCAAGGAATGCAGCATCAGCCTGCATTGCTCGTTCAAAATATTCTATAGCCAGTTCTATTCTGCCGCTTTTTCTGGCGGTCCATGCATATTCATACAGACCTTCCGTGTAATTCGGATAAGCTTTAAATGCTTTTTTCAATCCTTGCGAGTATTCTGTCCAAATTGAATCGTTCTCAAAATAGTGGTAAAAATGCTTCCGAAATGTGTTCTCATCTTTATCAGAGTCCGTTGATTCTTTATCTAATGCAGATTTTTCCCTTGCTATCCATCCCGCTTTATACCTATGTGCTTGACTGATTAGTTGTGTAAAAACAGAGGACTCCTTTTCTGCATAATGTTTGGCATAGCCGAACATAAGCTTTTCTGAGCCACCCCATTTCGGTTGCAGTGAATGTAAAAATGAGCTGGCAATGCGGTATGAATTTGGCACTTGTTCTAATGCGCTCTGCAGAGTGTCGAACTCGTCGCGATGGTTACCACTGCGTTGACGTTTGATTGCGATGAGTTGCATCCAGGCGAAATCATTACTTGAGTCAATTTTTAAGGCTTTTTTTATATCGATTTCAGCAAGTTGCAGATATTGGTTAAACACATCAAAGCTATGCTCAGGTGTTTCCCGGGAAAACTTTTTACCACGCGCCTGCCATGCCAGGTCATAGTAAACCTGCCCTCTAAAGCTATGTGAGTAGGTGCTATCTGGGGAATGTTCAACCCAATCGTTGGCGCGGGGAATCTCGATTTCAAAAATTGCTTTTTCAGGGTCATCTTTTAACTGTTTGATATAGAAATCAATCCAGGAACGTAGATCCCATGGTGTGTATCCATTTTTACGTTCTGACGCAATAAATGCCTCTACTTTTTTAAATTCTCCGGCCAAAAAAGACTGTTTTATCTTGGAAGCCTTATTTGTTGCAATAACATAATCAGTTTTTGGTGGGTTCTTGACGAGTTGGGGTAATGGTTGAGTAACCACCTTTTCCAAAAATGGTAATGGACTTGACTTATTTTCAGCTGAATTTCTGTCCCAAACAAACCACATTATCATCAACAAAGACGCTAGAAAGAGTAGCTGCCATACCGTTTTTGATGTCGATGTGTTGTTCTTCATTATTTTTTAGTTCTTCACCATTTGGTTTTATTGAAAGTGTTGGCCAGGCTGTTGTAGTATTGAGTATGTTTAAAGCAAATAGAAGCTTAAATATTTTGCGTTTATTTTAAGCGCCTAATGGTACTTCCTCACAGGCTAAGTACCTTGTTTCGGTATAATTTCTGTAAACTTTATTATTGGCTTAGTGGAAAATACAGCCTGTTTGAGCCAATATTTGGCGAGTAGGTTGAATGATTACGTAGGTTAACTTAAGTAAGGATCATTATCAGAGGAGGGCGCGTTATGAAAAGACGATCATGGGTTTTTAGTGTGATGATGGTTTGTTGCCTAGTCTTGCCTGTTGCTCATGCATCCGACCGGCTGAGTTACTCATCGAATCGTCATTACGATGGATTTTTTATTGAGCCTGGATCAGGCGAGGCAATGGTGCTAGATGCTTTGGTGTTTCGGCCAATTGGTTTAGTCACTACCGTGATTGGTGGCGCAGTATTTGTGATATCACTGCCGTTTAGTGCGCTGGGTGGTAATGTCGGTGGGGCAGCAGATAAACTTATCAAAGAGCCTATTGATTATACGTTTAAACGTAAGCTGGGTGATCTAGGGAAGCTCTGAACAAGTCATGATTGTTTTACGCTGGCTAAAATCGCCCCAATTGGTTTCAAAGATCGCAGCAATAGAACAACTATTACCGCTCACTTCGAAACCAATTGAAACGATTTTATCTTAGCCTAAATTCAACCAGACTTATTCAGAGCTTCCCTAGAGTATTAATCGATTTAGTGGCGTTCTTTCATTAAACGTTGCTTGCTACGAGCCCAATCACGGTCACGCTCAGTGGCGCGTTTGTCATGTTGTTTTTTACCCTTGGCCAGGCCGACTTCGAGTTTGACGCGGCCGTGTTTCCAGTACAATGCGGTGGGTACTACCGTATAACCTTTGCGTTCTACTGCACCAATGAGGCGGTCTATCTCGCGTGAATGAAGTAATAATTTTCGTGTGCGGCTGGGGTCAGCGACGATATGTGTCGAGGCGCTTTGTAATGCAGAGATATGCCCATTAAACCAAAATGCTTCGCCATTTTTAATCACAACATAGCTTTCGGCCATTTGCGCACGCCCAGCGCGCATACTTTTCACTTCCCAACCTTCCAATACAAGTCCGGCCTCAAAACGTTCTTCAATAAAATAGTCGTGTCGTGATTTTTTATTCAGCGCGATGGTGTTCTCACCAACCTTTTTTTTGTTTTTAGCCATG
>CAYUKF010000168.1:0-4097 GCA_964445215.1 uncultured Thiotrichales bacterium | reverse complement strand
CTACAATCGATCATAATATTGATTGGCATACCAGCATCTATCAGTGAATTTTCACACTGTGCGACACTGGCTTTATCATAGTTAGTGTGATTACCACCACGTAATACGACATGGCCGTAACGATTGCCGCACGTACGAAATACAGCACACTGTCCCTGTTGGTTGATACCAAGAAAATGATGCGGATTTGAAACCGAAGCCAAGGCATTGATTGCCACATGTAAACTACCGTCAGTGCCATTTTTAAAGCCCACTGGCATTGATAGTCCGCTGGACATTTCACGATGTGTTTGCGATTCAGCAGTACGTGCGCCAATCGCCGTCCACGATACTAAATCTGATAAATATTGTGGGGTAATAGGGTCTAAGGCCTCAGTACCTGCCGGCAAACCGAGCTCATTTACTTTAAGCAAAAAATCACGCGCTAGATGCAGCCCCTTCTCGATATGAAAAGAATCATCAAGGTCAGGATCATTAATTAAGCCTTTCCAACCTACTGTCGTTCGTGGTTTTTCGAAATAGACCCGCATAACTATAACGATAGTATCGCTAATTTTATCAGCCAACACTTTAAGTTTCTGTGCATAGTCATAAGCAGCATCAGTATCATGTATCGAACATGGACCAATCACTAAAAATAAACGTGGGTCTTGGCGATCAAGAATGCGGCATAAGGTTTCACGCCCGGCTAGAACGGTATCAATAGCCTGGTCAGTAATTACAATATTAGACTTAACCTCTGCCGGGGTAGGCAAAAGATCTTGAGACAAGACATTAAGATTGTTTAAACGGTCAGTGGGGGACACCTAAATATACCTGCAAAATACTTAGAGAAAAAATTAAAAAACTAAAATTCGTCGTTAGCGTTAAGGAGCCTTAAGAAACTCTGCGATAACAGGCATAAATGCATCTTCATCAATAAGAAACGAATCATGTCCATACGGAGAATCTAGATCAGAAAAACTCACCTCACCACCCGAATTTTCAAGGCGATTAACAATATCTCGTTGCTCATCGACTGTAAATAATACGTCTGAAGATATACCAATCACTAATGAGCGAAATGGCAACGGTGCTTGCTTAGACGACAATAGAGGATGCTCACGACAATCGAACCAATCCATAGCGCGAGACAAGTACAAATAGCTATTGGCATCAAATTTTTCGGCGAATTTACGCGCATTATGTTCGAGATATGACTCAACCTGAAATTCAACATCCATTAGGTCAGCATCATCAGCGCGCTCAGCGATACGCTCACGACCAAAACGCTCTAACCATTCACCAGCAGAACGATACGTCGTTAAGCCTAGCTTACGCGCAATACGCATGCCTTCGAATGGACCTTTACCGACTTCATAGTGACCTTCTTGCCATTCTGGATCGCAGGTGACGATTTCACGCTGCAAAGAACGCACACCGATAGCAAAGGGTGATGAAGCTGCTGTCGCTGAAATTGAAACGAGGTTGCTTACTTGTTGGGGATACTCTAAAGCATAATAAAGTGCCGCCATACCACCCAATGAAGAGCCCATAACGGTATGCAAGGATTTAATACCCATCTCATGCATAGCAAGATTCGCAGTAAAAGCAACATCTTCAACCGTCAACTCGGGAAAATCAAAACCATAAGGGCGTTTTGTTGCAGGATTGATTGAAATTGGCCCAGCCGAACCAAAACAACTGCCTAAGGAATTAACGCAAATAACATGATAGCGAGCACTGTCTATAGGCTTACCTTCGCCTATCATAAACTCCCACCAGCCAGGTTTAGGATTTTCCTGACTTGATGCAGCGTGAGTACCAGGCGATAAGCCAGTGAATAATAGAATTGCGTTATCGCGCGCTTCATTGAGCTCACCCCACGTTTCGTAGGCGAGTACAACTTCTTGCAATATGCCACCGCGCTGTAACGTCAACGGGGAAGGGATATGAATTGTTTTGACACCTGACGTGGTCGAACCAGGTAGAAATACTACCTTACCGTCAAATTTTTCGTGCGCAATCGACATCGTAATAAAATTCTAATAAACAAAGATTAGTCGGCACGAACCCATTGGACTTACAGTGCCAAGAAGGCTAATTATGGCACAATTTAAACAGAAATGTCTTAGCAGGCCTATATAAACTAAGGGGCGTTCTCAAATAACTGGAGACGCCCCTTAGCTTAATTACTTGTCACATGCGTATGTGTGATGCCTTGACCTTAAATACTACTGTTCTTTATTTGCAAATGGACTCTGCCAGGCAGCGCCATCCGAGCCATCGTGAATTAAACGTACAGCGCCCATCTTACTAATTTTTTCTCTGCGAAACTCACCAGACACGAAATCTGCACCATAAGCTTCGTCTTTACTAAATTCTGCTTTATTCAAATCATCAACTGCCGGCATTGAAGACCAAAAAAAGGCTGCCGGAGCACCTGCAAAAACCTCTGTATTCATTGCCGGGTTTGTACAATTTGTTTCTCGCAAAGTCATCAACTCAGGAAGAAACGGGACACGCCATTGACCAAAGCCACCGAATTCCTCTTCGTTGTATTTTGCCGCGAGTTGATGTACTTCATGCCAAGCAAATAATGTTGGCTCCCCAATACAAGTCTTGTTCTTGCTATCCCACTTCTGACCTAAAGCACAACGCATCCATAAGGTCGCTTTACGTCTATAACCATTATCAACAACGATACGTTCATTACCTTCGACAAAGCTGTAGTTTTCTGTGGGGGCAGTGGATGTTGACTCCGCACCGCATGTTTGCGCCACCAGCATTGGTTCTGCTACGCCCACTTCTTCAACCATAGTAGGCGCGTCCAAAGCGATCACCGCCTCATCCACTGCCGTTGGTTGAACGGTGGCTGATTCATTGACGGCCGAATTATCGCTACATGCAGACAAGCCGCCTAGTGCTGTAGCACCAACTAAAGCGATAATAAAAAACTTAATATTCATCATTCTTCCTCAAGACTAAGCACCGAACTTAGTAAAAATAGATACTTCCACGAACTCACTATCACAGCATTATAGTTGACGTTATAAATAAAAAAATGCCCGCAGACCCCTAATATTAAAGAGGTCTGCAGGCATTCTAGTCGTGTTTAAACCGAAGTTTAAACTTGGATTACTTTATTATTAAAGTTGTAATCCTTAGTGGTCAGCGCCAGGGTAACCAGGACCAGAGTTCACTGGCCGTGCACCAGTCTGAACATCTTTACCTAGGTCGATGACAGCACCGCGGTTCATATAGGTAGCATAGGTTTCTAGAGCGATCATTTCATCACTAGCATAGTCAAAACCATCAGCAGCTGTAACCGCCTGAAAGCACCACTGAATCATGTCACGTAAAGCGACTACGCGACCACCCAGTGTACGATGTGCCTTAGGAAATGTTTCAGGCTGAATAGCAGAACCATCAGGATGACAGTTAGCACAAGCCAGGCCATTACTGCCTAGAGCCGAATGCCAAATGCCATCACCATTAGCAACCGCAGCCATTAACGCATCAAACTGATCCGCAGCTTCCTGACCAACGATTGGTTTAGCAGCAAAAGCACTGCCAGCAGTCAAAGCAATAGCAACAACACCCGCTAAAGCAACACTTTTCATTGTATTTTTCATTTTAACTTACCTCCGTTTGGTCCGAAACTAGATCGGAATACCAGCAGCGACATTAGCAGGAAGCAGATCAGCCGAGAACGCATGATAATTCATGGTGTTATCGAAGTCTGCGCCAACAGCTACACTGCTGCTACCCATACCATCTTTGAAGTCACCAGGGTTCTGGCGCTGCATTTTGATATGCGGGTAGGTAAGCTCAACCGGTGGATAAGGCCAAGGCCATGAAGTAGACATCAAACCAGCTGACGTCATGTTGCCAAAGTTGTTATACACAATCTGGTGAACGTGACCATGGATGGACGTTACTTTGTCAAAACCAGCCAGGATTTGGCGAATTTCTGCGCTATCCTTAGTCTGGAAGTTCCAACGTGGATAGTAATCCCACAATGGTGAGTGAGTGAATATGATGATTGGAGTATCAGGACTCAACTTGGCAACGTCTTTCTTCAACCATGCTAGTTGTTTCTCTTCTACACCCCAAAG
>CAYUKF010000167.1:0-4103 GCA_964445215.1 uncultured Thiotrichales bacterium | reverse complement strand
GGCCAAAAGGGCTTTTTCGCAGTAGATTCATCCTAAGTCCGACAGGCTCCTAGGTCAACGAGACCAACATAGCCATTGCAGTTTTATATAGAGCTCCCCTGCCTGGGTGCTCACATTTACGGAGTTTAACGTTTTGTATTACCAACCATTGTTTAAGGCAGCGCGCATCGCGTTATACATACTATGCACGCTGTCTCTGTCTTTTTATGCTCATGCGAACAGTGATAACCCAGGCAAGGTCATTGCCGGCTGGGTCGAAAAGGTCAGTTTAATAAATCAGCCTTATGTACTTAAGGCCAAGCTCGATAGCGGTGCCGAAACTTCATCTATTCATGCCGAAGATATCGAGTTATTCAAACGCGAGGGTAAGCGTTGGGTGCGGTTTAAACTGCTACTGGAAGACGCTGATGGCAAAGTCATGGCGCTTGCGATGGAGCAAAAGCGTGAGCGTCGCGTCAAGATTAAACAGCATGATGGTGATCACGATAGTCGCCCAGTAGTTGAGATCGATATTTGCTTCGATGGTCGGTCGTATCCCGTTCAATTTACGCTCACTGATCGCTCTGAGTTTATTTATCCTGTATTGCTGGGCAGACGTTTTCTAGCGGGTATTGCCGTTATTGACCCAGAAGCGACGTTTTTGACTCAGGCTCGGTGCTAAGGAAGCTCTGAACAAGTCATGATTGTTTTACGCTGGCTAAAATCAACCAGACTTATTCAGGGCTTCCATAATAAGTGCTCTTGATAGTTACGCTGGAGTGAAAAAGCACTATGGGTAATGTCACCGTAAAAATATGGGCCGTGCTGCTGGCTGGCCTGGGCCTGGCCATTTTTGCGCATAAGCTATTCGATATTGGCTTGCCGCTGAGTCCCGATCAAGATGCCGAGGTTTGGACAGTGCAGGCGCGCATCGCGTTTAATGGTGGCGGTGGCCCAGCCAAACTGGGGTTTTATATTCCCGCCACTACGCCAGGACTCTCCCGAATCGACGAAGATTTTATCTCCAGTCGTTTTGGTCTTGCAGTGGATAAAGAGGGTGATAATCGCAAAGCAGAGTGGGCCGTACGTAGGGCGAAGGGTCAGCAGACTCTGTATTACCGCATCTCGGTGATTAAAATCGATGGACAAGCAAGCTGGCCATCAAAGCCACGTTTTCCAAATGTACCCGACTATGAAGAACCCTATGCCTCCGCTATCAAGGCGATTATTGAAGATGTACGCAGCGAATCGGCGGATGTGCAAAGCTATGTTCGCGAATTACTGGAACAACTTAATTCAGTGCAGCCCAATGAAAATATCGAGCTGATTCGAGATCGCGCTCAAAATCAAACGCAGTGGCTTGGGGAAATTATCAGTGTGCTCAAAGGTGTACGCATTCCGGCACGTGTTCTATGGGGGATAGTGCTATCAGATGCGGTCAATAACGCTAATTTGCAACCTTTATTGCAAGTGCATAATGGTAAACGTTGGCTAACCTTTGACCCTATTAATGGCAGTGTCGGCGTTCCTGAGAATTTTCTTTCTTGGCGCGTAGGCAGTGAACCCTTATTTATTGTCGAAGGTGGCGGCCCTGTCGATGTCGTTTTCTCGGTCTCTAAAAACTATCGCGAATTAATTGATATCGCACGTAAAAACGCAAAGACTAGTAATTCGGCGCTAGCAGGTTTTTCATTATTGTCATTACCGCTACAAAATCAAAATGTGTATCGCTTACTGATTATGGTACCTATTGGTGCATTAATTGTCGTGTTTTTCCGCACGTTTATTGGCATTAAAACCTTTGGTACCTTCATGCCTGTTTTAATCGCACTGGCTTTTCGCGAGACTCAGTTACTGTGGGGTATTATTTTATTTGTCATGATTGTCTCACTGGGCCTCATGCTACGTTTTTATCTTGAGCGAATGCGGCTATTACTGGTGCCACGGCTGACATCGATATTGATTATTGTGGTGATATTGATGATCATTATTAGTATTATCACCAACGAATTGGGCATTGATCGTGGGCTGTCTGTGGCATTGTTTCCTGTCGTAATTTTGGCAATGACCATCGAGCGTATGTCGATTACCTGGGAAGAAAATGGCGCTAAAGAAGCCATGATGCAGGGGCTGGGCAGCCTCATTGTGGCCTGTGTTGGCTTCCTTGTTATGAACAACCCAAGTTTGATGTATGTAATGTTTGTTTTTCCAGAACTGCTTTTTGTTGTATTGGCTTTGAGTTTGCTAATGGGTCGTTACACTGGCTACCGTTTACTTGAACTGCATCGATTTCGTGCCATGGTCACCGAAAAAGACAAGACACCATGAAATGGTTTGCGACACCTGGCCAGTTACGTGGCCAAGGCGTGATGGGGCTGAACCAGCGTAATAGCGATTACATTATGCGTTATAACCCGCGTCATCTTTATCCGTTGGTTGATGACAAAGTCTATACCAAGCGTTTGGCATTGGCAAAAGGTATAGCTGTACCGCCGCTCTACTCGGTACTTGAAATTCAGCATGAGGTTAAAGGCCTTGGTCATATACTGAAGGCGCATCAAGATTTTGTTATAAAACCTTCACATGGCAGTGGCGGTAACGGTATTCTTGTCGTCGATGGTCGGCTTGGTGATTACTATCGCAAGACTAATGGTGACTTGATCAGTTCGGCAGCCATTGGCCACCATGCCTCGAATATACTCAGTGGTATGTACAGCCTGGGTGGTGCTAATGATCAGGTATTGATTGAATACCGTGTTCAGTTCGACCCGTTTTTTTCACACATCAGTTATCAAGGTGTGCCAGACATTCGCGTCATTGTCTTTCGCGGTATACCTGTTGCGGCGATGGTACGGCTGCCGACACGCGCCTCTGACGGTAAAGCAAACCTGCACCAGGGCGCCATGGGTATTGGCATCAATCTCGTAACAGGAATTAGCCAGGGCGGCGTCTGTAATGATAGAGCTGTGGATCGTCATCCTGATACCGGTTATGAAACTAGCGGCATCAAAATTCCACACTGGGACACCATTATGAAACTCGCTATTCGCTGTGCTGATACCGTTGGCCTGGGTTATCTTGGCGTCGATATTGTCATGGATCGTGATATGGGACCCTTAATGCTCGAGCTCAATGCGCGACCTGGTTTGAATGTACAGATCGCCAATCAAATGGGCTTATTAAACAACCTCAATAAAATTGAAAGCCTTGATAAATTACCCGACGATGTTGATGAGCGCTTAAGTATCGCTAAAGCAGTCTGAGTAATAACCGCTAACCATGGTAATCATGCGATCATTTTTTAGCCTAATATTACTAATTTCCCTCTGTTTTGGCAGCTCTGCATTAGTCATTGCCGAAGATACGCTAATAGCAGTCAGCGACATTAATGATAATAAGGTAGCGCAAGCTGGTGTCATCAGCAGCGAAGGTAACGTAGCACCCGCTGTTGACTTAAAAGACGTTGCCCCGCCACTAGTGCCGATAGAAGTGGCTCCACAAGACACTGACATCATAGAAAAACCAAAGTCCATTGAAAGCGCGCCAGACGAAGCAAACAAGAATGATGTTGTTCGACAGGAAGATGCCGAGGATAAATTTATTATTCTAGGTTCTGAAGTTACGCCAGGCATTGCCACACGTTTGGCTTGGTCGCCTAATGTGGGTATAAGTGGACTCAATTTGCCAACACCCGTATTGGTTATTAATGGCAAGCATCGTGGCAAAACACTGTGTTTAACCGCAGCCATTCATGGTGATGAATTAAACGGTATCGAGATTGTGCGCCGTGTTATGTACGACATCGACCCAAAAAAACTCCATGGCAAAATTATTGGCGTACCCATTGTCAATCTGCAAGGCTTTCAGCGTGCCTCACGTTACTTGCCTGACCGTCGCGATCTGAATCGTTTTTTCCCCGGCGATCCTCAAGGCAGCTCGGCTTCACGTATTGCGCACTCTTTGTTTACCGAAGTGATTCAACATTGTGATGCGCTGATCGATTTACATACCGGCTCGTTTCGCCGCACAAACCTGCCGCAGTTACGCGCGAATATGCTAGATCCCGATGTTGCCAAATTTAGTGAAGGCTTTGATGATATTGCTGTCGTCCATAGCGCGGGCAA
>CAYUKF010000166.1:0-4114 GCA_964445215.1 uncultured Thiotrichales bacterium | reverse complement strand
TGGTTGCATGGTTTGGGTGCTAACGGCCACGACTTTGAGCCTATTGTTCCTCAGTTAAACTTGCCTAGTAGTTTAGCAGTTCGTTTTATTTTCCCTCATGCACCTGAAATACCCGTTACCGTTAATAACGGTATTGTCATGCCAGCCTGGTATGATATTTATGAAATGGCAATGAATGCTAAGGTGGATACAAACGGTATTCATAGTTCAGCAGTAGCGATTAAGCATTTAATTGAGCGAGAAATGAGACGTGGCGTTAACAGCGAATATATTGCTCTGATAGGGTTTTCGCAGGGTGGCGCAGTTGTTTATGAATGTGGCTTGTCATCTTCATATCCATTAGCCGGCATTCTTGCCTTGTCGAGTTACTTTGCTACTTATGACACTATTATACTGCACAGGACTAATCGCAATACGCCAGTTACCATACATCATGGCTTGCATGATGTTGTTATACCAGAGCTCTTAGCAAGAGATTCTGAGATAAAAATTAGGCATTTAGGTAACCCGGTCGAATATAAAAGCTACGATATGGAGCACAGTATTTGTGCTGAACAGATCGATGATATTTCTGCTTGGTTAGCGGATGTGTTAACCAGGGGTTCTTTAACTAAGGAGTAAATTCTTCAGGAGGTAGCTCGCAGCGCAGTTTTTCGCCGAGTAGCTCTTCGATAGCAGGAACCTGAAACGATTCAAACTCACAGGCCAGGCTGATGGATATGCCTGTCGCGCCAGCACGGCCAGTGCGGCCAATACGATGAATGTAGTCACCGGGATTGTCAGGGAGATTGTAGTTAATGACATGGCTAATGCCTTCGACGTGTATGCCGCGGCCTGCCACATCAGTAGCAATCATTGCTTTGAACTCACCATTTTTGAATTTTGCTAACGTGCTGGTGCGCTTTTTCTGTGGTATTTCACCTGTTAACAAGCCTGCACTGATATTGTTCTTAACGACCCGGTCAAACAGTCTTTGTGCTTGATCACGTCGATTAGTAAATATAATGACGCGTTTGGTTTCAGGGTGTTGCAAAATCTTCAGCAGGACAGGAAGCTTTTCTTCGTTAGAGACCATGTAAACTTTTTGCTCGACGCTATCGCTGGCAATATTTTCTGGTTCAATTTCAACTTTCACCGGTTCGTATGTCCATTGGTAAGACAGTTCTAAAACCTCTGCGGTAAACGTGGCACTAAACAATAAAGTTTGACGGTAATCGGTATTAGGTGTGGCACGCACGATACGTCGTACCTGGGGGATAAAGCCCATATCGAGCATACGATCGGCTTCGTCCAGCACCAGCGATTCCACTTGATCCAGATAGATATGTTTGCGGTTAGCAAAATCGAGTAAGCGGCCTGGCGTTGCCACAACAATATCAACATAGCCTTGATCAAGCTTCTTTAATTGTTTTTCGTAATCAGTGCCGCCGATGAGCATAACAATGTGCAGGCCAGTATATTTGCATAAGTCTTTAGCATCTTCAGCGATTTGTGCGACCAGTTCTCGGGTCGGTGCAATAATCAATGCACGAGGTTCAGCCAGATAGCGCTGCTCTTTAATTGGGTTTTTTAATAAATCATCAATAAGGGTAATTAGAAAAGCGGCGGTTTTACCGGTACCCGTTTGTGCCTTACCGATAGCATCTTTGCCTTGCAAGGTTTCAGGTAATATCTGCGCTTGAATAGGGGAGCAGTATTTAAAGCCGAGATCGTAAATTCCATGTAATAGCGTTTCATCTAGTTTGAGATCATAGAAACGTGTTTTACCTTCTTCTGCTGGAACGTCTAGTAGCGAACTGTCCCAAGGTGCTAGCACAGGTTTTTTTGCCCTGGGTTTACGGTGTTTTTTCGGTCTGGATTTGTTGCTCGACTGTTTTGGCGTTACGTTGGTTACTGTGCTTGCGCTGTCTTTTGGTTTCTCAGTAGGTGAATGGGTTTTCTTCGTGGCGGGAGCGCTGGTATTGGCATTGTTTTCTTTACTAAAGCTTTTAAATAAACGACGCAACAAGACAGTTTCTCTTTTGACAGCAAGGGCGCACAGCGCCATAGATATGTTAATGCAAGGCTATGATGTGCTAAGCGCCGAAGTATACTCTTAATATGTAGCCTATAGGGGTTCTGGCTGTCAATGGCACATTGCATTCCTTTCGATGTTTAGCAGTTTTCAGTATATTTTCTAGCGTTTCGACAAAGCGATATCCATGTTGGGTTAAAGGAAAGACGGGTTGAAAACGACGAGATCATTATTGTAGACGAGGATTATGAATTGTATGTATCTGATACAGATCAGTGGGCGCCATACTGTGCCGAAAAGCTTCATCGGTGATCGTCATGCTGGTGGTTATGCAGATCTTGTAGTAGTAGACACGGCGGGCGAGTGAAATTAACTGTTCGAAAAAATATAAGCAATTGATTGTTATATAGTTATACATAGTTTTTGTTGGGAATATAATGATATCCCCTTGTCGTATTAAGTCCCTATACACCTATTTTAGGCTATAGTTGGTGTAAGTTTTAGGTGGAGGGTGATGATGACAGAGCTAACAGAAACAACGCAGGCGCCAGCGGTAAAAAAAGGTCTTAGCGGGTTTAAAGTCTTCGCTATTGTTTTGTTAGCAATGTTGGTCTCCTTAGTGATTGCATTCTTCGTGATCAAGTACTATTTCTTCCCGACAGATTTCAATCCCGTTGAGTTGAATACTCAAGAACAGCAGGTACTAATCAGCAAGCTCTCGGTGCTTGGCTTGGGTGATTTGTCGGTAGGTGATGAACTTGAACTTAGCCCCGGCAAAGCACTAAAGCCAGAGGCCTATGCTGAATTTGATGCTGATCGTGAAGTGACCTTTAGCCAGAAAGAAGTCAATGCTTTGGTCGCAAATAATACTGATATGGCTGAGCGATTAGCCATTGATCTATCCGATAATTTAATCAGTGCGAAAATGTTAGTGCCGATGGATGAAGATATGCCCTTAGTCGGCGGTAAAACACTTAAGCTCAAAGCAGGATTAGGTCTTTCGTATGAGAACGAACGTGCCGTAGTGATTGTTAAGGGTATCAGTGTTATGGGTGTGCCAATACCCAATGCTTGGTTAGGTGGCATTAAAAATATTGATTTAGTGCAGGAATTTGGTGGCCAGCAAGGGTTTTGGAAGGCCTTTGCTGACGGCATTGAATACATTAATGTTGAAGATGGCAATCTGTCTATCAAATTAAAAAAATAACCAAGAAATTGGTTGTTGATGTGCGCCCGCTTTTTGCTGGCGTTTTTGTTTTGAGCTGTTTTTTAATTTTACTTGCCTGATTAACGATTTTTCATAATAATCCGCTATAACTATTAGTTAAATATTGTTGTGTGCCTATTTTTGGATTTTTCATTGAAATGATTAGTCGTAGAAACCTACTTTTTGCCAGCGCCATTTCAGCCATCCCTTTTTCTGCTTCGAGCGTATTGGCCGCATTAATTGTGCCTGGCGAACGCTGTTTATCGCTTTACAATCAGCATACAGGTGAAAGCGTTAAAGCAACTTACTGGGCTGAGGGCGAATTTATTGTTGATGAGCTTGCGGTGATCAATAAGGTGTTACGCGATCATCGCAGCGATGAAGTCATTGATATCAATACTGATTTACTGGATCAACTTAATTTGTTGCAAGCGAAGGTTGCTAATAATGGACGCTTTGAGGTTATCTCTGCCTATCGTTCACCTAAATCTAATGCCAGCTTGTATCAATCAACAGAAGGTGTCTCAAACAATAGTCATCATATGTTTGGTCGTGCTATTGATATTCGTTTGCCTGGTACTGAGCTGAGTCATTTACATACTGCTGCATTAGATATGGTTGCTGGCGGTGTCGGTTATTATCCGAAGTCACGCTTTATACACCTTGATAGCGGTAATGTTCGACATTGGTAGTCCTAGTACTCCAACAACCTTGTATTGATGGGTTCAGCGAGCCAAGAAGCGGCCAGATGCTAGGCGTGCTTACGCAGGGCTAGCGATTTTAGCTCAAGTGAGCACAACAACGCAGATGGCCGCTTCTTGGCTCGCCCGAAGGGAGCCAGCCAAATGCACCACTACGGCGTTGCAGCCCTTGAAAAGGGAACAACCCTTGTC
>CAYUKF010000165.1:0-4125 GCA_964445215.1 uncultured Thiotrichales bacterium | reverse complement strand
AATCAGGTGAATCGGTAGAGACAGCCGATGTTGTCGATACGGCTATGCAGTTTATTTACAGCGATGACGAATATTGGCATTTTATGGTGCCCGAGACGTTTGAGCAAATTGCTGCCGACTCGAAGGCTATTGCTGATTCGGCGAAATGGCTAAAAGGCCAAGAGGATTGTATTGTTACGTTATGGGAAGGACGGCCGATTTCGGTGACGCCACCTAATTTCGTGGAACTTGAAATTACCGATACCGATCCGGGTCTGCGCGGTGACACCTCTGGCGGGGGTGGTAAGCCAGCGACCTTGGAAACGGGTGCCGTTGTTCGTGTACCGCTATTTATTGACCTTGGTGAGATTGTAAAGGTTGATACACGAACGGGTGATTATGTGTCCCGGGTTAAGGGTTAGCTCTGGCTCACGATTCGGCACCACGAGTAGTTTGCTAATGCAAGACTGGCAACCCGGCGCATCGCAAGCGGTGCGTCAGCTACGCGCGCAATTATATAAACAAATCAGGGATTTTTTTGCTGCGCGTAAGGTGTTAGAAGTTGATACCCCGATTTTGTCATTGGCCGCATCAACCGATCCGATGTTGGATCATTGGCAAAGCAAGCAGTGTAGCAACGCTCAACACGATTACTATCTACAGACTTCCCCGGAATTTGCAATGAAACGTTTGCTTACCTCGGGCAGTGGTTCAATCTACCAGATCTGTCGATGCTTTCGCGCCGGTGAGTCAGGTCGTCGTCATAGCCCCGAATTCGTCATGCTTGAGTGGTATCGCGTCGATTTCCAGTTAATGCAATTGATCGATGAAGTGGTTGAGTTATTACAACTCTGGTGGCCGCAGCGACAAGTTCAGCTTTATGATTACCGAGAATTATTGCTTGACCGAACTGGGCTTGATTATGAGCAGACAAGTGTTGCTGACATACAAGCCTATCTTCGTTCCAGTGCCAGGCAATATTCAGCGCAGTTATTACAGGGGCAGCGTGATGATCTTTATGATCTTGTGTTTTCGAGTGAAATTGAGCCAAGCTTGGGTATTGATTCAATAGCGGTACTGACTAATTATCCGGCCTCTCAAGCTCAATATTCCCAGCTCAGCATGGATGGCAACAGCGCGCAACGGTTTGAGGTCTACCTCAATGGAGTCGAATTAGCCAATGGTTACCAGGAATTACTCGACAGTGTTGAACAGGCTGAGAGATTTTCTCAGTATAATGCCCAGCGTGAGGCACTTTTAAAGCCTAGCATCACAATCGATCATAGACTGCTGGCCGCCCTTGACCATGGTTTGCCTACTTGCTCAGGTGTTGCCTTGGGTATAGACCGCCTGCTCATGTTGGTGGCAGGAAAGGAAGTCATTGATGAAGTTGTCGAGTTTACTTTAGATCGCGCCTAGGAGCGCTCCTAGTGTAGTGTCCTGAATAGTATGCCTATTAAGACGAGACGAAAGCGGCCATCTGGTAGGCGCGCCCTCGCAGGGGTAGCCATTCTACCTCAAGAGGGCGTAACACCCCAGATGGCCGCTTTCGTCTCGCCCGAAGGGAAGCCATTAAATACGCGATTGCTGCGTTACAGTCCTTGCAAAGGGAACAACCCTTCCCTGCGGTCTGCGCCTTGCACTCGCGTATTTAATGGCTTTCTTAATAGGCATACTATTCAGGACACTACACTAGTTTTATGGCACACCAGAAATCCGCTAGATTGTGCGTCGGTAACTT
Source organism: uncultured Thiotrichales bacterium (assembly GCA_964445215.1). GTDB lineage: Bacteria > Pseudomonadota > Gammaproteobacteria. The sequence goes on along the minus strand of CAYUKF010000165.1, from coordinate 2,405 downwards.
TTACAACTTTGTTTTTCTTGTTGCACAAAGTGTCTTTTGCGTTCAAAATGCACCTATAAGTTATTGTTTTGAAAAGGTTCGCGAAGAATTGACGCTTTAGGCATAGGTCTTGCTATGTACCCAGTGGACGACGATTTAAACATGGGATTGGTATACAAATGGTAGAAAGACGTTGGAGTTCACGCCAGCCGTTACGCCTTGAGATCGATGTTGAATGCGCTGGCAACGCGTTTAGAGGACACACTATTGATGTTGGGCTTGGTGGTGCGTTTATTCAGGCCGAATCCTACAAATTTGAGCAGGGTTTAGACGTGATTTTACGCTTTCAGCCTGAACAAGATTCACGTATCGAATCGACAGACCTCAATGCGCGTGTTGTTAGGGTCTGTGACGAAGGTATTGGCTTGATGTTTCAGAATTTTGATGCCGATGCTTATCGATCGCTAAAAACCGTTATGAGTTGTGCTTAAGAGCACCTCTACAAATGGTCTTTTCCCGTGCTAGCGGCGTCAGCTCCGTGCTCGAATCCTCATGTATCACTTATACTACTGCGACCTGAATAACGTGAAGAAGTACTTAATGATGTCGTAGGGATCTCAGTGCGGTTCTGTGCGCGGTGCTTCCTTGCTATCACGAAAAAACCCTCATTTTTAGAGGCGCCCTTAATACGTTTTAAGTGCTTTTATAAAGCCGTAGCAATCAATTCACCCAAGTTCATGGGTCGGTGTGGCACCAAATCTGTTTGCCACGATAACTTGCCAGGTTCAAATAATAGTATGACCGTCGAACCCATATTGAAGCGAGCAGCCTCTTCACCTCGCCCAAATTTGGGGCGTGAAGCGGTATTGTAATGCCATCTTTCAAGTATTTTTGGCCTGCGAGGTGTTACTGCACCATGCCATACCGTATCAATGCTTGATACAAATAAGGCGCCGACTTTCACCATCGCAAAGCTACCAAGCTCGCTGTTAAATATCGAGATGACGCGCTCATTGCGCGCAAATAACCCAGGTATGCTGCGCACGGCCGATGGACTTACACTAAACAACCTGCCAGGCACATAAATCATCGATTGCAACTCACCGGCAAGCGGCATATGAATACGATGGTAATCACTGGGTGATAAATAGAGATTAATAAAGCTGCCGTTGTTAAATTGGCTGGCTAGCTGTGCATCACCGCCGAGTAGCGATTGCATCGAGTAGCTATGATTTTTAGCTTGAATAATGGTGTCACCGCTAATCACTCCTATCTCACTGATACGGCCATCAACAGGGGAAACGATCGCGCCAGGGACATTGGCGACAGGACGTACGCCCGCCCGCAACTCGCGGGTAAAAAAGTGATTAAAATCGGGGTAACCTGTTATATCCGGATTTTTGGCCTGGCTCATGTCAACCTGATATTGCTTAACAAACCATGCGGTTAAAGCATTTTTGAAAAACGGCCAACGTAGCCGCATGACCCAATATATAAGGCGTGATAAGGCATGATGCGGGATTAAATATTGCGCTAAGGTGCGCAGAGTGTCGCCTAACATAATGGTCTAAGGAGCCTCTTGATTTATTCTGGACGAAGTAGATTGTGCCTGAACCATATTAATATCCCCAAGACCAGATTCAAGGCATGAATCGCCGTCAATAGTGGGGCTATTGACAAGATTCATAACGCAGAAGCTGGATATTTCAGGTGCAAGAGCCGAGTTCATGAATAGATCAAGAGGTTGTCTAAAGTTCATGCTGGAAAGCGGCGCAGTATAGCAAGTCAGCGTAGCGCCTCAAGCTAAATGGTTTATATCAGTATGAATACTACACGCTACACGACCCTGGTCTCAGGTAAGCTGTGATCGATATGAATACAATGATTGAACAGATAGCGATGCAGTTACAGCAAAAGAGCTGGCTATTGGTGACTGCGGAGTCGTGCACCGGCGGTGGTGTTGCACAGCGCTTAACCTCGTTAAGTGGCAGCTCATTGTGGTTTGATCGCGGTTTTATTACTTATAGCAATGCCGCCAAGCAAGAGCTGCTAGATGTCGGTGAAGATTTGCTGGATCAATACGGTGCTGTTAGCAAGCAAGTTGCAGTGGCCATGGCGCGTGGTGCTTTGGCGCATAGTCGGGCGCAAGCCTCTCTTGCAGTGACGGGCGTCGCCGGGCCTGGTGGTGGTACCGAGGCCAAGCCGGTGGGCACAGTGTGGTTTGCCTGGGCGGTGGAAACCGACACAAAAACGGCATGCCAAGTATTTTCTGGCGATCGCCAATCAGTGCGCAACCAGAGTGAAGTATTTGCTTTGCAAGGTCTACTCGACATGGTTTCTCGCTAGGGTGTCAATATTCTCGGACAGGCTCCTAGTGACCTGTGGTAGATTTGTGGGATAATCCCCAAATACAGTAATTTTGGCTT
>CAYUKF010000164.1:0-4130 GCA_964445215.1 uncultured Thiotrichales bacterium | reverse complement strand
AGCTCTTGGCTAAAGCGATTATCAAAATCCAGTGATAAGCTTGTCACAGCTTTCATCCCAGTTCAGAGTTAAATTCTACCCACTTATTCGCTGACAACTTGCTTGTCATCTTTAGCTGTTAACACATTATGACTGGCTCGCGGCCACGCTTTAATCACTGCCGCAACCAAAGTTGCCAATGGGATAGCGAAAAATATACCCCAGAAACCCCAGAGCCCACCGAACACCAGTACAGCGATGATAATCGCAACTGGGTGCAGGTTAACTGCTTCTGAAAACAATAGCGGCACTATGACGTTACCATCGATTGCTTGAATAATAAGATAAGCAATCGCGATGGAGGCAAATTCTGAGCTCCAACCCCATTGAAAAAAGCCGATCAATAATACCGGCACTGTGACAACAACTGCACCAATATAAGGAATAATGACCGATAGGCCAACTAGTGCGCCAAGCAACATGGCATAGTTCAGCCCCATGATGGCAAAGGTAATGTAAGAGACACCACCAACAATCACAATCTCAACAAACTTACCACGCACGTAATTACCAACTTGGACATTCATCTCATGCCAAATTCGTGTCGTCAACTTGCGTTCACTCGGTAATAAAGCGCCAATCCAGGTCATAATTCGATCTTTGTCTTTAAGAAAGAAAAAAACCAATACCGGGGCTAAAATCAAATAAACTATCCAAGTAAAAATGCCGGTAATCGAGGCTAGCGAAAACGAAACAATATGTTGCCCCATATCACGTACGTAACCGCCAATATCTCGCATCACATCTTTGATTTGCGCTTCGCTAACCAAGGCTGGATAGAGTTCTGGCAGTCGCAATAGAGTGTCTTGTCCACGTGCAATCATCGCCGGTAGTTCTTGCACAAGCTCGCCGACTTGCCGTGACAATAGCGGCATTAATCCGAATATAATAAATATCAAGAACGTCATAAAAACCAGGAAGACAATCGTCACTGACAGCAAACGAGGTAACTTCCAACGCTGTAAGACTAGCACCAAACCCTCTAATAAATAGGCAAGCACTAAAGCACCCAACACGGGCGCCAACATATCACCCATGAAATAGATAATGAAAAATGCGAGCACCAACACAACGGCCAGTGCTATACCGTCAGGGTCCGAAAAATATTTTTGATACCAACGAGCTAAAACGCTATTCATAATTCAAGTCAAGGTTTTGTGCCAACGCCTATGATAAAGGGCGCGAAGGGTATTAGTCTATGATGAGATTGCATTTTCGCCCTTGACAGCAACCATTACGAGTAAAATCGGTGAACAACGTAATCATCGCGCCAGCAAGCCTTCCATGCACAAACTAGTACTATAACGCTAACATAGGCTTATCTTAGGCCATAACGAAAAAAGCGGGCTTTAAGCCCGCTTTTTCTATTCTTCGCCAATTTTAATCTTCGCTAGCGTCGTTATCCGCTTCTATTGGCCTATCAACTAGCTCAACGACAGCCATCGGCGCATTATCCCCGGGGCGAAAACCACATTTAAGAATTCGCAAATAGCCACCAGGGCGTTCTTTATAACGCGGGCCTAACTCATTAAATAATTTGCTCACCATCTCTTTGTCACGCAGCCGACTGAACGCAAGACGACGCTTGTGAACGCTATCTTCGCCACTAAGGGTAATCAGCGGCTCTGCTACACGGCGAAGTTCTTTCGCTTTAGGAACAGTGGTACGAATAATCTCATGACGCAATAAAGCATTCGTCAAACTTTGCAAGGTAGCCTTGCGGTGACTGGTATTACGGCTAAGTTGTCTGCCAATATTGCGATGTCGCATCGTGCTTATCCTAAAATAAAAACGTTATTAAATAGTAGTAGTATCAGAGTTAGCTGGAATCTCACCACTCAAATGAGCTGGCGGCCAGTTTTCAAGCCGCATACCTAGCGATAATTCATTCGTTGCTAATACATCCTTGATTTCAGTTAAAGACTTCTTGCCAAGATTTGGCGTTTTCAACAACTCAACTTCCGTCTTCTGAATCAAATCACCAATAAAGTAAATATTCTCAGCTTTTAAACAATTGGCAGAGCGTACTGTCAATTCGAGGTCATCAACCGGACGCAATAAAATAGGGTCTATTTCACTTTCAGTTGATACAGGCTCTTCAACTTGACTGCCCTGAAGATTAACAAAAGCAGACAACTGACCTTCTAAGATCGTTGCAGCACAACGAATAGCTTCTTCAGGATCAATTGCGCCGTTTGTTTCAAGCTCTAAAATCAATTTATCAAGATCGGTGCGCTGTTCCACACGAGCACTTTCAACAGTATAGGCAACACGACTTAGCGGACTATACGAGGCATCCAATTGAAGAACGCCAATAGGGCGATCTGCGTCAGTATCAATACGGTTAGTTGATGGCTGATAACCACGCCCCATTTCAACCTTCATTCTCATGCTTAACTCGCCTGAAGCTGTGAGGTTTGCAATGACATGATCAGGGTTGACGACTTCTACACCATTAACGGTTTCAATATCGCCAGCCAGAACAGGGCCTGGGCCACTTTTCTTCAACGTTAACTCTGCTTCGTCGCGATCTTCTAAACGTAATGTCACTTCTTTTAAGTTAAGCAAAATATCGATAACATCTTCTTGCACACCTTCGATGGTGCTGTACTCATGCAATACATTATCAATTTCAACTTCTGTTAATGCAGCACCAGGCATTGATGACAATAAAATACGGCGCAGAGCATTGCCCAAAGTGTGGCCAAAACCGCGTTCTAAGGGCTCAAGAGTTACTTTTGCGCTATTCGCACCAGTAATTTGAACATCAACAATGCGTGGCTTTAAAAAAGTCGTTACATGACCGGACATGGACTATCCTCGCTTCCAATACAGGAAAAAATTCAAAAAATCGTTCTACCCAAAAAAATCTTTATTTAGAGTACAACTCAACAATGAGATTTTCGTTAATCTCCATTGGCAATTCATCACGATCAGGAATACGCTTAAACACACCTTCCATCTTGTCAGAGTTGACTTCAACCCAATCAACCGCGCCACGCTGTGTTGCCAAGTCGAGTGCAAATTTAATACGAAGCTGGTTTTTACCTTTCTCCGTTACCGCGATTACATCTTCAGGCTGCACTTGGTAAGACGCAATATTAACGTAGCGGCCATTGACGAGAATAGTTTTATGCGACACCAGCTGGCGCGATTCAGCACGAGTAGAACCAAAACCCATACGATATACGACGTTATCCAAGCGACCCTCTAATAACCGCAATAAATTTTCACCCGTAGCGCCCTTTTGCCGATCAGCTTTTTTGTAATAATTACGAAACTGCTTTTCTAGCACACCGTATAAACGACGAACCTTTTGCTTCTCACGCAATTGTAGAGCGTAATCCGTCAAACGAGTACGGCGAGCACCATGCTGACCAGGAATAACATCAGCGCGACACTTAGAATCAAGCGATCTAATGCCACTTTTCAAAAACAAGTCGGTTTTTTCGCGCCTTGCTAACTTACAGGTTGGTCCGGTGTAACGAGCCATTCAAAACTTCCTTAAATTTATACCTAAAAATGAATACACGGGCGCCTAAACGCGGCGCTTTTTCGGTGGCCGGCAGCCATTATGCGGAATAGGCGTGACATCACTGATGCTATTGATGTTAAAACCAGCACTGTTAATTGCGCGAAGAGCCGAATCGCGGCCAGGCCCAGGCCCTTTGATATACACATCAACATTTTTCATGCCGTATTCTTTTACCGTCGCAGAGACCTTTTCAGCAGCAACTTGCGCAGCAAATGGTGTGCTTTTACGCGAACCACGAAAGCCAGAGCCGCCCGCAGTTGCCCACGCCAAAGCATTGCCCTGACGATCAGTAAAGGTAATGATGGTGTTATTAAAGGACGCGTAGATATGCGCCATGCCATCAGACACATCGCGTTTGATGCGTTTTTTAGTAGAACGTGGTGCCTTTGCCATGAACCGACAACTCCAAAATTATTTATAAAAGCTATCTACGAATCGGGCGCCTAGGGCCCTTACGAGTACGTGCATTAGTTTTTGTGCGCTGCCCACGTAACGGCAAACCACGACGATGACGAATGCCACGATAACAGCCTAAATCCATTAAGCGCTTGATATT
>CAYUKF010000163.1:1983-4138 GCA_964445215.1 uncultured Thiotrichales bacterium | reverse complement strand
TCGGGCAAGGTGCTCACCACGCCGTTGAGCACGGGCAACAAGTCTCTGGTTCGTTCTGGTTCGATAGTGCGGCCACCTAAAAATGCACCGTTCGCTGTTACCACAAAGAAATAATCTTTCATGTGCGGCTGCACCGTGCCAGCAATATGTGGCGCCAATGTTTTAATAATTGCGCTGCCCATTTCATGTTCGGCAACATCAATACTTTGCCCGGGCGGGGGATTAATAAACATTAATACCAGGTTACGATTGCCGGTTGGCAAATAGTCGGCATCAGGTTTAAGTTCAACCACCACATAGAATGGCACGGTTAATAAAACAATAATCCAAAAGGCACGCCGTAGCGGCCCATTGGTTAAGCGCATGACGAGATTGGCTATGGCATTCCACCAGTGATGATGCGGGTCTTTCATCTCGCTGGTGCGCAACCAGTTCATGGCCGCAGTAGGCAGTACGAGCAGGGCAATAATTAAAGAAAAAATAACGGCAACGGCAATGGTTAAGGCTAAATCAGCAAACAGTTGCCCCGCCTCTTGTTCTAGAAACACTACGGGTAAAAAGATGGCTACGGTGGTGGTTGTCGATGCCAGCAAGGCTCCCCACACTTGCAAAGTGCCACGCTTGGATGCCTTTAATGGATCCATCCCTTGCTCACGCAGGCGAACAATATTCTCTAGCACGACTATCGCTGCATCAAGCACCATGCCGGCGGCAAATGCAACCCCTGCTAGCGAAATGACATTGACCGTACGACCCGTCAAATCAAGCACAATAAAGGTAGCAAAAATAGAGGCAGGAATGGCTAAAGCAACAATAAGTGTTGCGCGCAAACGTCGCAAAAACCACCACAACACGCCAATGGCCAGCAACACACCTAAACCTAAATTACTGCCCACCAATGATAATGATCGATCAATATAAACGGTTTCGTCATAGACCTGTTCAATAGATAAATTGGCGCGTTTAAGTGGGCCTTCGGATAGCTCGGTCATCGCCTGCTTGAGGCCATTCATAACGCTAATGACATTAACGCCGGTCTCTCGATAGGCGTTTACTGCCATCGCCGGTTGACCGTTTTGAATAACAAAGCCAACACGATCAACCAGTTTGAGCTCGACATCGGCAACATCGCGCAGCAATACTGGGCTACCTTCGCGCCAATGGATAATCAGGTTTTCGAGATCATCAAGCTGATAGGCGCCATCAAAACGTAAGGTATAACTACGCCGACCCACATCAGCGTTACCCGCCGACACATCATCAGCACCAACCAACCCAAGCACTTCGGGTAATTGCACATCAAGTGCTGCGGCACGATAGGGGTCAAAAGTAATACGCACCTCGCGCTCACGGCCACCACGCACCTGCGACAAAGCAACACCCGGTACTCGTTCAAAGCGACTTTGTACTACTTCTTCTAGGTAGTCGTGATAACTGGCAATATCATTGCTGTTACCGTCGCTTGGTTTGATAATAAACCAGGCAATGGCACGACCATCACCACCCCCTGTTGCAATCACCGGTTCATCGGCATCGACTGGGTAGCTGGGCACACGATTTAAACGATTAATGACTTCGAGCAAGGCGCGATCAAGCTTAGTGCCGGTTTCAAAAGTTAAAGTGATCACGCCCGAGCCATTACGTGCCTGCGCTAACATCTCCGTCGCACCCGGCACACCGCGTAGCGCGTCTTCTTGCTGCTCAATGATTTCGGATTCGATTTCCTGCGGCGCCGCAGAACGCCAATTAGTGCTGACACTGATTTGAGGACGCTCGACTTCGGGTGTTAACTGCACCGGCAAGCGCGCCAAACTGATCGCGCCAAATAGAAATGCCAATAACACAGCCACCGTAACGGCAACAGGATTAGCCAGCGCAAGTCGCAGCAACTGCATTATTGCGTGGCCGGTTGCCCGGTTGTTTTATCCGCCGATTGGCCGGCGGTTTGGGTAGTGACTTTCTGACCAGGGCGCAAACGTTCGCCACCACGAATGACAACGCGATCACCTGCCGTCAAGTCACCGCTCACTTCGATCCATTTACCATCGGCGTTACCCAAAACGACATCGACCGGTTCGGCTAACTCGTCATCGTTAATGCGATAAACACGGCTAGCGTTTGCACGCAACACCAGTGCATCACGTGGCACCACTAA
>CAYUKF010000163.1:0-1883 GCA_964445215.1 uncultured Thiotrichales bacterium | reverse complement strand
TCGATAATATGGCAAACCACTATATAATACCTCATCGATCAGTTGGACTTATTTCGAGCCAATTATTTAAAATTTAAAGATGGATAGCATAGGAGGGCTCCGCTTTGGCCGCGATTCGATTGCGCATACCGAAACAAAACCCAGAGTATATGGGGTCGGTACCTGACACACTGAAAGCCTTAAAAAAGTGGTGTGACAATCTATCACTGGCCAACCAACGCGACTCTATTGTTGAGCTTCATACTATGCTCGGGCGCATGAACCGCGTGCCGATCAAAGTCGAAATTCGTTATCAGCTGTTAATGCATTTGCACCCATTCGTTCGTGAACTGACAAGCATTGCCAAAAAGTCGTATTTAAATACACGCCTACCACTGCTCCCCAAGACTGCGCAGTCGGCCGCAGCACAGCGCAAACTACTCACCACCATGGCCGATGGCTTTAAAATTATCGCGGTAGAACAATTACAATCAGGCAAAGTACTCACAGGGCATGCACACCTAACAGAAAATACCTTATATAAAGCTATACATTATCTTGGCCTGATCGTGCTTGATCATTATTTGACCTATACCGAGCAACCCATTGTGGTATGGGGCGAGCTTAATCAACTGTTTGCGCTAGCCGAATTCAAAAAGCTGATATCGCAGCCTATTAATATTGCCGATCAACATGAACCCCCAACCATTTCAGAAAGCTATCAGCGTATTTTGTTGCTCGCACTAAGTAACCCTTACCACCTAATGCAAGGCGAAGCTGCCAGGCTCTATACACATCTTGCCAGCTGGGCCAGTTATGTGCGCTTAATAAGCGGTTCATACCAACCTGGGAAAACTGGAAAATTTGTCGTTGATCTCGCCGCAACAGCACCACCAAGATATTCTTCGCAAGCCGCAAGCCCGCAGCCACCACGGGTGGCGCGCGTCATCAATGTCAGCCGCTTACTTGATCATTTGGAGGACATCATCTCACAACAAAGCATGAACAAGGCTACTATTGCCAAGCGTATTGAGCAAAGCATGTATCGTCGCGTAGCACGCATTTTGGGCGCACGCTGCGAGCGCCTATCACCACGCATAGCAAGCGATGTCAATGCTGAAGTGGTATTTGGGCTGCGCCACTGTCACCAGTTAATAAGTAATGATGACGTTTTTCGCCCAGAAGAAATAGAGTCAAGCTTACTTAAAGGCGAATCACTCGAGAATCAGAGTGACGCAATGATATTGATACCTTCTGCAAATCAAATAGGGGATAACAGCTCCTCGCCAAATAAAATCGATGCCAACGCCAACCAATCACGTACATCTAACTTTGACACCGAAACTGACCAGCGAGATATCTGGAAGAAAGTCTACGCCACTCGCGCCCAAGCCGAGCATTATATTGACGAGAAAAAGCCACAAACATCTACCCCTGAATACACCATCTCCCTAGGTAAGCAAGGTAGCGAAAGCACTGGCGGTATTGATTTGTCCTGCGTTACAGAAAATGGCATTTCTGTTCGAGTGGGGGATGCAGTTGGCTTTCGCACACCGGTCCCCGGCGCCGAAGACATTTGGGAAATTGGCAGTATCACTTGGCTTCGCATCATCAATGATGGCACGATTTACGTGGGTATTAAGCGCATCGCTGGAGACGCCTTACCTGTCGCCAGTCGTGGTTTAGTCGGTGTTGGCGAGGGCAGTGAATATTATCGTTCTTTGATCGTGCCTAGGCTGGATCCTGATGAAAATCCGACTTCTATTATCACACCCGCTGCAGTATATGACGTCGATTCACGTATTTTTATCAATACGGGTGAAAAGATCCTTCACGTCAGGCTGACACAAATGATCGATACCACTAATTCTTACTCTCATTTTCGCTTCGAGCGCCTGCATTAG
>CAYUKF010000162.1:0-4153 GCA_964445215.1 uncultured Thiotrichales bacterium | reverse complement strand
AAGGTCGACATCAAAAACTGGCGTGGCAATCAAAAGAACTCAGGTTTTTTGCCAGAAGAGCGAGCTTGGCTCGATACCTTGTTTAATGAAGCAGGCATGGTAGATGGTTTTCGTGTCGTCAATCAGCAAGCAGAGCAATACACCTGGTGGTCCAATCGAGGCCAGGCTTGGGCTAATAACACCGGTTGGCGCATCGATTACCACGTCATCAGCCCTAGTTTGGCCGACAAAGTGCTTACAGCGGATATATACAAGGATGAGCGCTTCTCAGATCACGCGCCTTTAATTCTCGATTACGATTATTCAATAGTGTGATTTTTACTGGTTCCCACGCCCCAGCGAGGAACCCATGCCTTGCTCGAATGCAGATACCGTATACATTCCTCGCATCAAGCACGGGGCAGGCTCCGTACTTGATGCGGGGGCAGGCTCAGCAGGGGAGCCTATATCTTGCCTGAGCGCAGACACCGTATACATTCCCATATAGCAGTGCCAACATCAGCCCGGCTCGCCCAGATTTCATTAGAGTTTTCTTAGTAAGAGTCTGACATAGGGCTGCTGCCTACTAGTTTGACCCGGCGTTCCTCGTTTGGCGTATAATAGAGTATTTAAAGACAGCTTATTTACTGGATTTTTTTGATTATGGATCGTTTGTTTTCAGTACGTTATAGCACAATTATTGCGATTGTTTTATTTGCGGCGCTCAGTCGCTTGCTGCCTCATCCGCCGAATTTTACCGCTATAGGCGCCATGGCCTTATTTGCTGGTGCTTTCCTGCCACTTGCTATTGCCTGGTTGGTACCTGTTATTGCTATGTTTATCAGCGACCTGGTGATTAATAATGTGCTGTACGCAGAATTTTATGGCCAATTTGTTTGGGTCACCCCGGATGCGGCATGGTCAATGCTCGCCGTTGCCTTGATCACCTTGCTGGGTTCCGGGCTGCTAGCTAATATCTCTGTGCTACGTGTCAGCGGAGCGCTACGATTGCTGGGTGCAAGTCTGTCTGCATCACTGCTGTTCTTTTTGCTTAGCAATATTGGTCCGTGGTTAAGCATGGAAATTTATCCCAGTACCGTATCCGGACTCATTGCCGCTTATATTGCAGGGATACCTTTCTTTGGTAACACCATCGCTGGCGATTTATTCTTCTGCGCTATTCTATTCGGTGGTTTTGCCTTGTTGTCTCACCGATGGCGTTCTCTCGGTGCATCTGCTTAATTTAGACCTTATTTTTCTTCTGTTTTTCTCTGTGCCTGGTTAAAGGTATATATCTTGTTGCCGATTCGAAGAGGTAACTGAAACTCACGCCCCAGAAAAGTGTGATGAAAAAACAAAAAAAGTCACCATTAAAAGATAAGCCATTAAGAACACCTGGCCAGTCTCTTGATGATGAAATACAGAGAGTAATGGGTGAGGGAGTGCTTTCATACCTTGTTTTCCCTGTTATGGTTATTGGATTTACTGCCTGGAGTTGGCTACTGTGGTATCAGATTATTCTTATCCATAACCCTACTCTAATGACAATCATTGCGATTGCAATTTCAGTGTATTGTTTTTTTAAAATGCTTAAGGTAAGGAAACGAATTAGAGCATTAAGGCTGGGTCGAGATGGTGAAAAAGCAGTAGGCCAGACTTTGGATTCGCTAAGAAAAAAAGGGTACAGAATATTTCACGATTTGCTTGGAGGGGGATTTAATCTGGACCATGTTATTGTCAATGAACATGGGATTTTTTCAATAGAAACTAAAACCTACTCAAAACCTAAAAAAGGTCAGTGTAAAATTATTTATAGTGAAAAGGGCTTATCTATTGATGGTTGCAAACCAGATAAAAAGATTCTAATTCAAGTTGCAGCCCAGAAAAAATGGTTAGAACAACAGATTGCTAAGTTAACGGGAATAAAGCTCACTGTAAAACCAGTCATTGTTTTTCCTGGTTGGTATATAGAAAATCGAGATAAACGAAACAATGTATGGGTATTAGAACCAAAAGCGTTGCCAGCTTACATTAGCAATGAGCCAAAAATTCTTACTGAAGAGAACGTTAGATTAATATCAAATCATATTTCTAGTTATATCAGAACAACTTATAATGAACAGCCTCAGCCAATGCATTAGTTTGATTTTTTCTCGTTCCCACGCTCCTGTGTGGGAACGAGAAAACAGTAAAATATCAGTAGTTTTTTTTACATCAAACCCGTCTGTAATCGCGCGGCCTCAGACATCATGCTCTGATCCCAGGGTGGGTCGAATACCAGTTCACAATTAACTTCTGTTACATTGGCAATGGACATGACTTTAGTATGCGCATCATCGACTAATATTGGCCCCATGCCGCAGCCTGGTGCCGTCAAAGTCATTGTAATATCGACGCGGTTACCGCCATCATCCAGTGCGGTTGTTTTGCACTCATAGATCAAGCCAAGCTCAACGATATTGACGGGGATTTCCGGGTCATAGCAGGTGCGTAATTGCTCCCATACGTCTTCTATGTCAACCGGACCATCGACCTTGCTGACATCTTTTTTAATCAGCGTATGTTCCAGCCCCAGCGCGTCGGCATCTTCACCGGCGATACGTGCCAGATTGCCGGCAACGTTAACGGTAAAGCTGCCACCTAAGGCTTGGGTGACAACAACCTGGGTGCCAGAAGGGATAGTAATTTCAGTGCCGACCGGAATCAGCGTTGCTTTGCAGTCGCGTTTAAGAGGAATCAATATCGTTAGTCCATAGTGTGATTACAGTGTATTAGTTATCGTAATAAAGTGAGAGAAGCATTCAGTGCTGTAATAAATTGCTTGATATCTTCTTCGTTATTATAAAATGCCAGCGATGCACGAGCACTGGCATTGATATGAAAAAATTCCATCACCGGCATTGCGCAATGATGACCAGCACGTATGGCAACCCCTTGTTGATCGAGTAATTCACCCATATCGGCAGCGTGTGCACCGTCAACTAAAAATGACAAGATGCTGGCTTTATTTTTTGCCTGGCCAATAATACGCAAGCCTTCGATGTTTTGTGCTTGTTGGGTCAAGACATCCAGTAGATGATGTTCATAAGCAGCAATATTATCCAGGCCAATGGCACTAAGGTAATCAATGGCAGCACCCAGGCCGATCACACCGGCAATATTCGGCGTGCCTGCTTCAAATTTATAGGGCAAGTCATTGTAGGTTGTACCAGAAAAGGACACGGTCGCAATCATGTCGCCACCACCTTGATAGGGTGGCATGGCCTCAAGCAGTTCTTGTTTACCGTAAAGTACACCAATACCGGTAGGGCCAAACATTTTATGGCCGGAGAAGGCATAAAAATCAACGTCCAGCGCTTGTACATCGACGCCAATATGAGCAATTGCTTGCGCGCCATCGACTAGCACAGGCACATCGTTTTGATGGGCGATTTCAATCATGTCTTCGATAGGGTTTATTGAGCCCAAGGCATTGGAGACGTGAACGATGGCAAGTAGTTTGGTTTTTGCGGTAATCAATTGTTTGAATTCGTCAAATAATAATTCGCCACGCTGGTTAATAGGGATAACTTTTAGCGTTGCACCGGTACGCTGACAGAGCATTTGCCAAGGCACAATATTGGAATGGTGCTCCATCGCACTAACCAGAATCTCATCGCCTTGGCTAATATTGTTATGGCCATAGCTGTTGGCGACGAGATTAATGGCATCGGTGGTGCCGCGAGTAAAAATTATTTCTTTTTCACTGGCGGCGTTAATAAAATCTCTAACTTTAAGTCGTGCACCTTCGTAGGCGTCGGTCGCGCGTGCGCTAAGTGTATGCACGCCGCGATGGACATTGGCATTATCGTGCTCGTAGTATTGACGTAGTGTATCAATAACGATTTGTGGTTTTTGTGTGGTGGCACCGTTATCCAAATAAACCAGCGGTTTGCCATTGACTTGCTGTTTTAGAATAGGGAAGTCTTGGCGAAAACGCTGAATGTCGGCGAAGGTGCTGTCTTGCGTCATTGTGGCTTAAACCATTTCTCGAATGAATTCGCTATCCGGTAAGCGCCCGATAATAAGTGACGAGATTTGTTTGCGTAGCGAGTCTAGGCCAATGCGATCAACGACATCATTAATAAAGGCAACCATTAATAAATGCTTGGCATGTTCACGCGAGACGCCGCGT
>CAYUKF010000161.1:0-4171 GCA_964445215.1 uncultured Thiotrichales bacterium | reverse complement strand
GTGTTGCTGAGCTTTGCATGGTTGTCCCCTGTCTTAGAGGTTAGCGGCAGCCAGCAGGTGATCTTTGAGTGGCTCTAGCATTATTCTCATTCCCATGTTCCTGCTCCTGCATAGGGATGCATGTGGTGCTACAGCCAATCAGGTATGGGTTCCCACGTAGGAGCGTGGCAATCAGAAATACAGGGATGTTTCTCAAGCAGGATGCTGACTCTTGAAAAAACTGACAGACAGTTGTACAATTGTCTGCATGGTCGTGTCAGATACAAACATATTCTTAGCGGTAGCCTTGGATGAGCCTGAAAAGCAACATATTATCCAACTGACATCAAAAGCAGATGCCATTGCCCCAGAAATATTACCCTATGAAATAGGTAATGCGTTATCTGCAATGATTAAACGCAACCAAATTACCCATGATGAAGCTTTATCAGCACAAAAAATAGCAAGTTTAATTCCGGTAAGACTGATAAGTATCGATATTCAACAGGCGCTAAAACTGGCGATTGAGTTCAATATTTATGCCTATGATGCCTATTTTTTACACTGTGCAAAATCTATGTCTCAGCCGTTAATCACACTTGATAAGCGTATGAAGCAGGTGGCTAAAAAACTCAATATAGACGTTTTGGAGTAACACAATGAAAGTATTTACTTATTCAGAAGCTCGGCAAAACCTCTCTAGTCTGCTGATACTTGCTCAAAAGGAAGAAATAGAAATTCGTAGAAGAGATGGCGCCGTTTTTTCATTAACATCAAAAAACAGAAAGCAAATATCACCTTTTGATGTGTCTGGAATAAAAACGCAGGCGACTACCGAGAATATTTTAGATGCAGTTAGGGGTTCAAGGAGGGGCTAATACACAATGGTAGATTTGGTATGCATTCCCACGCAGGAGCGTGGGAATGCATACCAAAAATCAGCACACATAAAAAATCCCCCAATTAATCATTAGGGGATTTTTGCAGTTACAATGTGCTTACTGGCATTCGCTAGGGACGTAGCGTGCTAAAACGGTACCTGCGGCACCAGGAAGGTTTCTTGCTACTGCTGTTGCTGTGCCAACTGAAGTGCAAGCCCAATCAATCGCAGAGGATGCTACCAAGCCAGCGGCAAGCACTACGTTGTTGCCAGGAGGGTTACCACCAACGGCGGCAGGAGCAACAGATGGTGTTAAGTTGACTACAAATGTGCTAATTTGGGGTGTTGCAGCACCATAAGTGATGGCAATAGCACCACCAGCGGGAGTAATGACAATGTTGCTAACATACTTGGTTGGTGCAAAGGCAGCGTTCCAGGCAAGTGCGGCGGCATTAACCCCTGCAGCACCGTTGGCAATAAAGCCTTCCGCAACTGCAATTTTTGCAGCGGAGGCAAGGTTAAGGCCTTCAGTAACCTTTGCGCGTACGGTATAGTCCTGATAAGCTGGAATGGCGATAGCGGCCAAAATACCGATAATCGCGACAACGATCATCAGTTCGATAAGGGTAAAACCCTTTTGAGATTTCTGTGTACGTTTCATGGTGTACTCCTGATTAAAAAAATAAATCTATAAAGTTTGGCGGTGGTGTCGTTTTTCGCATTCTACAACGTTACCGTCTGCGAATGTACTTAGCACAGGGCGTGCCAGTTTTGCTGATAATGGCGTGAACAGGCTTAAACTACAAGCAATTCATGCGTTTAGCATTGGTCTCGCTAGAGTGGTTAGCGGTAATAGCGGGTGTGTTGTTTAATTTTCGGGTTTAGAGGGTGTTGATTTTCAACACCTTATTGTTAATAAAGCACAGTTTTACGGGGGTGCTGTTATGGGTTTTTGATCTGTGTTTTAGCATCCATACGTTTGTGCAATATACGAACAACTTCAATTTCAGATTGATTGACACGGTGATAAAAAATGATATGGCGATTAACGGGGAATTTTCGATACCCCGGTTTAATAAAGCCACATTTACTTCCCATGGCAGGCGTGTCTGGGAGCCTGTGAAAAGCATCATCAAATTGCAGGGCATAAATGTTACGTTGCTCTTTACCCCATTTTCGTTGTGTGTAGGCAGCAATAGATTTCAAATCCGCTTTGGCTTGCCTGGTAAGAGAGAATGCTGCCATTAACCAGAGCTTCCCTAGGCTTAACCAAGCTCTTCATCAAGTTCATTCATGAAGCTTTCGTAGCTGTATTCAGCGCTACCGCTACGCTCACCTTCTTCAAGGAGGTGCCGCAGAGTCGCTATTTTCTGCTCGTTGTCCTCAAACATTCTAAGGGCGGCGCGCACCACCTCGCTGGCAGAGGCAAAGCGACCTTCACCAATTTGATGCGCTATAAATCCATCAAAGTGCTGGCCAAGGGTCATGCTCGTATTTCTAGCCATATTGTCACCAATATTAATAATAGGTACTTAATGGTATACACCCATAATAAGTGCGTCAAGTAGATTCATTCGCTGACCGCTAGGGAGGGCGAAGCGAGGGCGGTGAGTTCGCGATAGGCAACGCTGATTATTTTTTTCGTAATGAGGCGCGATAGCGAGTGATGAAGAGAAAAATAATCAGTTATCGTTGCCGTAGAGCCATTGAGGGAGTGCTGCGGAGCCAGCGACACAATCAGATTGAGGAGGTCAGAAAATGAAAGTTGCAGACCAATTATATAAAGCTGGTTGAATGGTCAGAAGAAGACCAATGTTATGTTGGTTCTTCACCTGGTTTTATCGGCCCCTGTTGCCATGGAAATGATGAAGCCAAGGTTTATAAACAGCTTTGTTGCATTGTTGATGAATGGGTGAGTATTCATCAGAACGGAAAAACTTCCGTTACCAGAATCTTTTGTGAGCAAATCATTTTCAGGGAAATTTGTTATTCGTGTAGGCAAAGATCTTCATAAAGCGCTTGCTATTAAGGCAGCAAAGTCTGGTGAAAGCCTTAACAATTTATGTACTGGTCTTTTGCGTAGCTCAATAGTTCGTAAAGGCTAACGAGGCCCATCAACAGCGCTGTAAATTGCCGGTTATGGGCGACGTTATGGGCAGCAAAATTTCCCCTCGTTGCCACGCTCTGCGTGGAGCCTGCCCCCGCATCAAGTACGGGGCAGGCTCCGTGCTTGACACGGGGAGCGTGGCAACCAGAAAACCCTTGGTAAAATAGGCGGGCTGATAGGCGCAAGGGTTGACATTCAGCCTGCCTGTATTACAATAAGTAATACATAGTGAATCAGGAGAGGTAATAATGATTACGCTTAGGCTTGATCCAAAGCTGGAAAAAACCATTAATAATACTGCCCATCAAATGGGCGTCAGTAAATCAGAGTTAATACGAAAAAGTATTACAGCGTTCATTGATAAGCTGGATAAGCCAACTCCATGGCAATCAGGTGCTAATATTTTTGGCAGATACGCCAGCGAGCAGGATAATTTATCAAGCGACAGGAAGTCCATTGTCAAAGAGAGAATTAGGGCCAAGAGATGAAAAAGGCCTTGATTGATTCAGGCCCTTTGATTGCCCTTTTTAATCGCAATGACCGTTATCATATCGCCTGCGTTGAGTTCATAAAAGCCAATCGCAGCGAGTTGGTCACGACGATAGCCTCTATTACGGAAACATTACATCTGCTAGATTTTAATAGAAATGCCCAAGTAGATTTTTTAAGTTGGATAAATGCCGGAGCTGTGACCATAGAACCTATCGCAGCAGATGATCTTTTTAGTATCAAAGAGCTGATCATAAAATATTCTGATCTGCCTATGGATTTCGCCGATGCCTGTCTGGTGTTTTTAGGCGATAAACTCAATATCAATAGCATTGTAACCATTGATAGAGATTTTGATGTGTACAGGTTGAAAGGAAAAAGGCCGTTTACGATACTGATTAAATAGTATGCGCATAACAATGTGTTGTCCTAAGAACCTGTTCTTAGGGTATTTTTCTCGTTCTCATGTTCCCCGTGTCAATCAGAAATTATAAGAGTTGAAGTTTTATTCTCGTTTTCCGATGTGACCATTGCATATAGTCATTTTGCCTATTAGAATGACCCTACATTTACTCGTCACTTGCAGGAGCACATTATGGAAATGTCGAAATCTGAATTTAAGGCGCATGCGTTGGAAGTATTTAGAGGCATTGAACAGAATGGTGAAACCATCATTATTACTGATCGTGGCACACCTAAGTTAGAAATCAGGAAAA
>CAYUKF010000160.1:0-4206 GCA_964445215.1 uncultured Thiotrichales bacterium | reverse complement strand
CCTTCGCGGAGCCTGCCCCGTGCTTGACACGGGGGGCAGGCTCTTGGGGTGCAAGGCGAGAGGAGAGAAGTTTGGTGGCTCCAAATGAGCGACGAACAACACAGTATGGCGCTTTTTTAGGCGCAACCCGAAGGGCCGACGCTCATTTTTCACCCGGCAAGCCGGGCGTTGTCGCTCGTTTATGTGGCACAACTACAAGGTGAATGCCGTAGGCAGAGAAGGTGCCCTGGGGGTACACGGCACTCGCGCCGCCTTGCTGGGCAAAAAATGAGCGTCGGCAGGGCTGCTAAAATAATTGTTAACACTCCCTCTAGACAGGCCTAACCCCCTATGGATATTAGAAAAGTTAAAAAACTCATCGAGTTACTGGAAGAATCGAGCGTCAACGAAATTGAGATTCACGAAGGTGAAGAATCGGTTCGCATAAGCCGCGGCAGTAGCGCCACCACCGCGGTTATCACCACGCCTGGCATGCCTATCCCCGTTGCCGCAGCTCCAGCACTTGCTCCCGCCGCAGTAGAAAGCGCCGCTGAAACCGTTACCAGTGGACACATTATGCGTGCGCCAATGGTCGGTACTTTTTATCGTTCACCCGCCCCCAGCGCCAAACCTTTTGTCGAACTTGGCGCTCAAGTCAAAACTGGCGACACGCTATGCATCATTGAAGCGATGAAGATGCTTAATCAAATTGAGGCTGACGCCAGCGGCACCATTAAAGAAATTCTCGGCGAAAACGGCCAGCCCGTGGAATTTGATCAACCTCTTTTCATTATCGAATAAGCGGCTGCTAAGGGAGCCTTTGATCAATTCTGGGACAACGAGATTGCTGACTAAAATATTCCAGATCGAGACGCGAATCGCAGCTAATAGTGGGGCTATTCGCAAGATTCGTAACGAAGAGCTGGGATATTTTAGTCAGCAAGATTGTGTTCCATGAATTAATCAGAGGCTCCCTAGATGTTTGATAAAGTTCTAATCGCCAACCGAGGTGAAATTGCCCTGCGCATATTGCGTGGCTGTCGCGAGCTTGGTATTCGTACTGTCGCTGTTCACTCAACCGCTGACCGTGACCTTAAACATGTGCGCCTAGCCGATGAATCAGTCTGTATCGGTGGGCCCAATTCTGTTGATAGCTACCTTAATGTGCCAGCGCTAATCAGCGCTGCTGAAGTGACTGACGCGATTGCGATCCACCCTGGCTACGGTTTTCTCTCTGAGAATGCTGATTTTGCTGAGCGCGTTGAGCAAAGTGGCTTTACTTTCGTTGGCCCCAGCCCCGACACCATTCGAGCTATGGGTGACAAAGTATCTGCTATTGCAACGATGAAAAAAGCAGGTATTCCTTGTGTCCCTGGCTCAGATGGCCCGCTTGGCACCAGCAACGAAACTAATTTACGTATCGCTCGCAAGATTGGCTATCCCGTTATTATCAAAGCGGCTGGCGGTGGTGGTGGTCGCGGTATGCGCGCTGTACATACCGAGGCAAGCCTGCTTACTGCTATCTCGCTGACACGTACCGAGGCGGCCAATGCCTTTGCTAATGACATGCTCTACATGGAAAAATACCTAGAGAATCCACGCCATATTGAGGTTCAGGTGTTGGCCGATGAACACGGTCATGCCATACACCTTGGCGAGCGTGACTGCTCGATGCAACGTCGCCATCAAAAAGTGATTGAAGAAGCGCCAGCACCTGGCATTGATGCCAAAACCCGCAAAAAAATTGGTTCACTCTGTGCTAAAGCTTGTCGCGACATTAACTATCGCGGTGTCGGCACCTTTGAATTTCTTTACGAGAACGATGAATTTTATTTCATCGAAATGAACACTCGACTACAGGTCGAACACACCGTCACCGAAATGGTTACTGGTATTGACCTGGTCAAACAACAATTGCTCGTCGCCGCAGGCGAAAAACTATCTCTGCGACAAGACGATGTTGTGCTCAGTGGCCACGCTATAGAATGCCGTATTAACGCGGAAGACCCTGAAACTTTTATGCCCTCACCTGGCACTATAAAACAGTTTCATGTTCCTGGCGGTCCAGGTATTCGCATCGACTCCCATCTCTACAGTGGTTATACCGTCCCGCCCTATTATGATTCGATGATCGCTAAATTAATTGCCCATGGTGAGGATCGAAAATCGGCTTTAGCGCGCATGCGTAATGCCTTAAATGAAATTGTCATTGACGGTATTAAAACCAATATACCACTACACCAAAGCCTGATTGATGACAGCAAATTTGCTATCGGCGGCACCAGCATTCATTACCTCGAACGTAAACTCGGTATTAGCTAATTCAACGCCAAGCCCCAATGCAATGGTTTAGGTGGCCTGACTTATGAATGCTCATGCCAAGTGGTTACAAATTATTGTTAGTGTCAATGCCAATCATAGCGATGCTGTTACAGAACACCTAGAGTCTATCGGCGCGCTTGCCGTGACATTGCAAGATGGTGCCGAAGAAGCACTGTACGAAACCGTGCCACACAGTGAAAGCCAGTGGCAAAACACCAAGGTCGTTGGCTTGTTTGCAGGCAACCAGGACTCAGGCGCGCTAGCAAAACAATTTAGCCAACTGTGCGGCGAACGCCTTGAGCCGACACCCGTTTTTAAGATCGAAACCTTGCCAGATGAAGCCTGGCAACGGCGCTGTCTCGAACACGTTAAGCCCATGCGCTTTGGCAAGCGGCTGTGGATTATCCCCAGTTGGAGCGAACACATTGCACCGAAGAATGCGCGCATCGTCAGCCTCGATCCCGGCCTGGCCTTTGGTACTGGCACACATGCCACCACCTCGCTCTGCCTGGAATGGATCGATAATTGCGATTTCGCCAACAAAACAGTCATCGACTACGGTTGTGGCTCAGGCATTTTGGCCGTCGCTGCAGTCAAATGTGGTGCTAACCACGTCCATGCCATCGATCATGATGACCAAGCCATTATTGCCACTGCCGCCAACGCAGAAAAAAACCAATGTCGAAGCCAAATCAACACATACTTACCGGACGAATTTAACAACCAGCCCAATAGCGAGCCTGTGGATATTGTTTTTGCCAATATTCTTGCGCAGCCTTTAATTCATCTTGCCAAAACCTTGGCCGATCTGTGTAAACAAGACGCAAAACTGATACTGTCAGGGCTATTATTAGAACATCACGATTGTATCCACAATGCCTATTCACCGTGGTTTCAACTTGCACCACCGCGCGAAAAAGAGGGTTGGCTATTAATAGAATGTACGAAATACTAGGGCTTGCTAACACCGCTAAGGTCGCAGCGTTGCCGCCCAGAATCGAGCCAGGCGAGGCACGAGGAGAGAATTTAGTGGTTCCAAATAAACGACAAGTAACGACGGCTGGCTCGATTCTGGGCGCAACCCGCAGGGACTGCGGCCATTTTTCTGCCCGCCTTCGTTGCAGTTCACTTGTGTACAACAAGTACACACCGATCACTGCGCCTTCGCGGGCAGAAAAATGGTCGCAGTCGCTGCGACCTTAGCGGTGTTAACAAGCCCTGATATGACCAAACCTGTAGAACCCAAACACGACATTAAAGAAGCGCTGCGCAGGCAAACATTGCACCATCATAGCCAGCTTCATCTACCGCGCCGCTCGTACTGGGGGATAGCACTTGTTTTAATATTAATCGCCTTGCTCACCATACAACTCAGCGTTAGCTTTCAGCAACAATTACGCGCCTATCCAGCAACACAAGCCTGGCTATCGCTACTTTGCCAATGGCTGCCATGTGACCATAGCGCCAACGACCCGTACCAGACGCTACGCATCGTCAGCCGCGAGGTGATTGCACACCCCGCCACCACTAACGCGGTGCAAGTCAATGTCACCCTCATCCACCAAGGCACCCAGGCCATCGATTTTCCTGTACTTGGGCTAAGCTTTAAAAATATTGATGGGCAGGTGGTCGCACAGCGGCAATTCAGCCCACACGAGTATTTAGTAGACAATCTTGACCTCAACGCCGGTATACCGCCACAACAGTTGATACGCGTCTCACTTAACCTGGTTGACCCTGGCAACAGTGCCGTTGCCTTTGAGTTTCAATTTAGCTCACCATAAATCCAGGACAAGTAAACCTAAACAAATCAGTTGGGCCACACTTTCCAGTCCGTATTTGTCACCACCATTCGTAGCGAGACGAAGCAAGGGCGCGCCATTGACGGCGTTGCAATAGATTCAT
>CAYUKF010000159.1:0-4227 GCA_964445215.1 uncultured Thiotrichales bacterium | reverse complement strand
TAGTCGCAACTAGCTATGACAAAATAAAATTAGTACAGGCTCCTACTAAGGGGCTTGATAATATCGATAACCTAATCAGAGAATTTCAGAATGCATGTGATGCCTATGATAATGCACGCGTCAGTGAGCTGCTATGGAGTTTGATTCCGCAACACAAGGTACAACTCGACAGGAGTTCGGAATCGAATGTGATACCGTTACCAGTGGTGGCGAAATGAAGCAATTATTAACCAAGGCAGTATTTCCTGTCGCGGGTATGGGTACACGTTTTTTGCCTGTGACGAAAGCAACCCCCAAAGAGATGTTGCCGATTGTCGATAAGCCTTTGATTCAATATGCGGTTGAAGAAGCGGTTGAAGCGGGCATCACTGAATTAATTTTTGTTACTAGTAGCAGTAAGCGTGCGATCGAAGATCATTTCGATAAAAACTATGAGCTTGAGTCAGAGCTTGAGAAAAAAGGCAAACACGAACTACTTGAGGTTGTACGTAACGTTGTTCCCGATGGGGTGTCATGTGTCTATGTGCGTCAACCCGAAGCGCTAGGTTTAGGGCATGCAGTGCTCTGTGCCAAGAAGGTAGTAGGTAATGCACCATTTGCTGTGATTTTAGCTGATGACTTGATTGATGGCGGTAATGTGAGTTGTCTTAAGCAGATGTCGGAGCTTTATGAAACTAGGCGCTCGAGCATTTTAGGTGTTGAGAAGGTTGCTCATAGCGATACGGATAAATATGGAATCGTGGCAGTTGAAGATGAAGCGTCAGTAGTGACCCCAGTACAGGAGATTATTGAAAAACCGGATCCGAGTGATGCGCCGTCAAATTTGGCGGTGGTAGGCAGATATATTCTTAGCCCGCAAATTTTTCATATACTTGAAACGACAGGCCGTGGCGCGGGTGGTGAATATCAATTAACTGATGCCATAGCTAGATTATTATTAGAGGAGCCCGTGTTAGCTTACCAGTTTGACGGCAAACGTTTTGATTGTGGTAGTAAGCAGGGTTATCTGGAAGCAACGGTAGAGTATGCGTTGAAACATCCTGAGCTGGGCATAAATTTTCGCCGTTATTTGGCGGCATTATCTTGTTCTGATAAATAAGTTGCGCCATCACTTAATCTCAGTAAGTGCGAAACATCAAAAATGGGTGTTGGCGACTAAAAACTCCCATGACATTTAAGGGCAGTATAAGAAGTTGAAAGTTTTAAAATGGTGTCCCGGAGAGGATTTGAACCTCCGACCCTTCGCTTAGGAGGCGAATGCTCTATCCAGCTGAGCTACCGAGACACTAGCTTCTGCTAGGGTATTGTAACGTTTCACGCTAAGCTTCGACAGGATATTTATCTACGACGGATGTTCTAAGCGATTTCTTTTTGATAGCTATTACGCTGAGATACGCGATCTGTTTCGATAATAAACTGCGTGATAGTATGTTGCTGTAACCTTGAAAGGCCGCAAAAACTTGCACCAAAAGTTCCTGTTTTGTTATCTCGATGTTTCGCCTCAATTGCGCACAACACATCATGCTTTGGTAAATGCATAAGACAATCTTGATAAAATGTTCCGGGGTTAATGTTTTCTATATGGCTCTCGGGAATCTTTACAGCAATCCCATCTACTGAAATATTTACTATTTCACCATGAATGGATTTCATCTCTGGATGCGATAAGACAACTTCAATATTGTCCTGAGGTATTATTCTGTGAGCTAGTCGTTGTTGCGTGTAGAGGATATGAGTCGGCATACTAACCTGAAAGGAATCAGGGATACAGGTGTAGTCATCTTTAAAAACTCGTGAATGCCAATTTAGCTTTGAGGTTTTTGAAAATGCTTCGATATCTACTTGTCCTGCATTATTAAGTAATGCGTTACCACTACTCGGGCGTAGTAATTCGAGTAACATTATTTTTTCTTTTAGGTGGATATCAATGATTGAGCTAAAGTAGGTGGTTGTAGAGTCATCTATACGTAGCCGTAGATTGGCGACACAACGGTGGGCAGTTTCAAGTAATTGTATGACCCGTTCCTGCTCAACAATGTCCTTTGTGTGGCCCGGTGGGTTGTTATCTATACCCGATGAGTTGTTATCCATGTCGATCCCCCTTGTTGAGGATTACTCGTTAAAAAATCCCTCGTTTGTTCTAGGCACTACTAAGACAAACACCATGTGGATTATGTGTCATTTTACCAAAATGATTGTAAGCGCTATTGCTTTGTGGCAACTGGCCACGCAATACGTTTAATGTCATTTCAGTTTTTCTTTGGCTTAGACTTATGATACGGCCGTTAATCTGATTTTGATCACTACATAATTGTAATTGTCGATTAAGACTATCCCAGCTTTGTAATAAAGCTTGAGACGGGTCTTTTTGAGATAAAAAATGACGTACTGTGCCTAGTTTTTTTTGATAGCCCATGCTGGTAACGAGTTGTAGTCGCCTGCGAGCATGTGTTTCTAGATCGGCAAGTAAAGAACGCTTTTCTTGGCTGGTTTTATCCATCTGTGCTGAGTCAGAATTAGCCAATGCGTCGCGTTCATCATTAAGAATTTTAGTCATAGTTTTGGCTAACTTTACCTCTGCACTGAGTTGATTAAGCAACGTGCCCTCGGGGTATAATTCTATTTGCATAGCTTTATATGTGTTGGTAGATTATTCTGCATCTAATCCGCCCAGAATTAATCATAGGTTCCCTAATTCAAAGCTAATAATTTTATCGGCAACACGTTCTACGTTTATTTCAAAGTTGCCACTGTTTAATGCACTGCGTAATTCAGAAACTTTTTGGTTGTCAACGACGGGTATCGTTTTTAGCTGTTCTTCAACTTGGTTGAGTTTAACGGCAGTGTTAGTAATGTTGACGACGTCTTGAGGCGATGATTGAACCGTGCTTGAATCAAGCGTTGCCGCATCAATAGTGGTATTTTTCGGCGCGATAGTACTCCTTGCCTCACTGAGTACGCTCGTACTGTTCCTGGTAATTTCAATCGTCACAATTAGCTCCCGTATAACCCTCTATAGCCCGTATAGTTTCGGGGGGTCTCAACCATTTTAGCGGCTGCCTTCACCCAAACTTTAGTCAAGCTGTAACTAGCGCTCTATCCATGTGAGTGTGCGAGTTCAGTCAGCTTATCAATGCCCACGGACTGCGTTGCGTCTCTTAACAAGGGAACAACCCTTGCCTTCGCACTGCGCCTTGCTGCGAAACTCTACAGCAACGCTGAATCCGTACACTCACATGGATAGAGCACTAGGCTACAGCGTCACAGTAACAACCCCTTGCGACGTGACGACTGCTTTGATTATACGGTTTGAACTTAAATTTTTCACTGATATACGTTCTCCGTTTGCACCATTGGCAAGTGCTTCGCCAATCATTCGAACCTCAATCCCAGCCAGTACCGCGCGTATGGTTACCTTATCACCACGATTTATCAGTTGTCTACGATTGACGGCATGGGAGCCTATCGGCTTGCCGCCGCTGAGAGTTCGTTTAGCAACCATACCAACGATAGCATCAATATGTTGATAATACCCCTGTCGTAATTGTGTTAATTCTGTATATTTTAAGTGTATATCGTTACGCGATAGTACGGTACCGCGTGGTATGCCCTGTTTAGCGACGATAATTTTGCCAAATTGACGTACTGTTGCACCGAGGTAGAATTTCCATGGCTTTGGACTACTGCATTTAACTGCGACGGCAATGCGGCCGCGTAATTTACCTGCACCACGCACCGTTGTTGCTAAGGGTTGGTCGCATTGTTGGAGTCGTAAGCGTTTATCAATTTGGTTGAGTTCAATTTCAATATCAATATCCAAGCCATCGCTACTAAGCTGTTCATTGATATGTTGAAACACAGCTTTTTCAATTGACGCATGGCTTTGTACCCCTTGCACCTCTTGTAATTGTTCAGATGAGTGAGCGAGGCAGGGTATGCTCAGCATGATGAGTAATACTGATAATTGGATATAAAGGCGGCTAGCTGTTTGTTTCATCGTGTGTTAACTGATTTAAATATAAAAGATAAAGCAATAAATATGCCGAATAATGAACAATTAAACGTAAACTCGAAGAGATACCTTTGGTTGTAGTTATATCTAAGTCCGATAGGCTGTCGCGTACTTAGAACCCTCAAGGTTCATTAAGTATTCATTCCTTATAGTCATGTCATAGGCGAGTCGATTTTGCACAGGGAAGTGCAAAATCTATCACGAGGTAGCGACAC
>CAYUKF010000158.1:0-4250 GCA_964445215.1 uncultured Thiotrichales bacterium | reverse complement strand
GCCTGTTGAGCAATGATAACGCCGAGCCTGCACTCGTCTGTAAGCCCCGCAGGGCGTGACCTCAAGCATACATCTGCTGCGTTGCAATTCTTGACAAGGCAACCAGCCTTGCCGGCGAATTGCGCCTTGCATCTGCATGCTTGAGGTCACGCAGAGGCCGTAAGCAATTAATAGAGGTGCCCACATGTCCTCGCTCAAAGCGCGGTTACTGGTTTCGCTCACCATTGTGTTGATGCTGTTTTTTGGTGTCACTGGGGTAACGCTGGAGCGTGCTTTTACCAATAGCGCTAAGGGTAGTTTGTATGATCGACTGGAGGGTTATGCCGGTGTGCTTATCGCATTGTCTGAACAAAGTGAAGAAGGTGTTGTACGTTTGATTGACGTTTTACCTGAAGAGCGTTTCAATTATTCTGATTCCGGCTTGTACGCACGTTTTACCAGCAACGATGGTCAATATGGTTGGTATTCGGCATCAATGGCAGGTTGGAATATCCCCTTTCGTTCAGGTCTTTCAAGTGGCAATACCAGTTTTGAGCGGATAGAGCTGCAACAGCTTGACGATATGGGAGATGTCTATGCATTCAGCATTGGTGTCACATGGGGTGCGGGTTCTGGTGATGAGCTTGATAGTGCAATGGGCTATACCTTTAGCGTTGCCGAAGCCTCTGCAGATGTCGATGAGCGGATCGCAAGTTTTCGCCGTATTCTGTGGGGTTGGCTCGGTACCGTGTCACTGATTTTGTTGGCAGTACAAGGCAGTGTTTTGCATTGGAGTCTGGTGCCGTTAAGACGCGCAGAAAAAGACCTCGATGCGATAAAAAGTGGCAGTAAGGCCAGTTTGAGTGGTGCTTACCCAAAAGAATTGTTGGGTCTGACTGAGAATATTAACTCATTGATTCACAGTAATCATGAGCGTCTACTACGTTATCGCAATACCTTGGATAATCTTGCACACAGTTTAAAAACGCCGTTGGCATTAATGCGTAGCACAATAGAAAGTAATACGGTTATCGATGATAAAACGACCAAGATCTTTGATGAACAGATTGAGCGTATGCGTAGTATTATTGATTATCAGTTACGCCGTGCTGCGACATCGGGTGGTGAATCGATAACGGTACCGATTGCTGTTTCCACGATCGCGGCCAAAATTCTTTTAGCTTTAGAAAAAGTGCATGCTGAGAAACACGTATCGACACGTTTGCTTGATACGCATAAGGTCAAAATTCGTATGGATGAAAGTGACCTTTACGAATTGCTTGGTAATTTATTAGATAATGCTTTTAAGTGGTGCGATAAGCGCGTTGAGGTGAGTATTAATGTTTCGGAGCCTGGCGAAGTTGTCATTGTTATTGAAGATGATGGGCAGGGCATTGCAGAAGACATGGTTGACCAAGTGCTGCGGCGTGGCACGCGCGCTGATACATCTACACCTGGTCAGGGTATTGGACTTTCTGCGGCTGCTGAAATTATTAATATTTATAAGGGTGTGATGACTATTGGTCGCAGTCGCTTACAAGGTGCGGCGATTACTCTCAGGTTGCCGCAACATTAATTGCCAATGTATGGCGCCTGTCGGATTTAGAGGGCTTTATCTCTTTCCTTATCACCCTTTATAATGCCACCATGAATCAGATATTTCCCAAGCGTTTGCCATTATTTCTGCTTACCGCCTTATTTCTCTCCCTTGCGGTGAATGCAGAAAACGTGGCGGGTCTACACAGCGTCAGCGTTATTGTCAGTGATCAGGGTGATGTCGAGCGTCAACGTGGCTTACAACACGCATTGGCACAAGTGTTAGTTAAGCTTAGCGGCAGTCGTAGTGTCTTGGTTGAAGCTCAGGTAAAACAAGCCATTAACAAGCCCCTGCGTTATCTGAGCCAGTTTGGCTATAACAATGATGGTGGTACGCAGTGGCTTAACGTCGAGTTTGATGAAACCGCTGTCAATGACCTGTTACTCAATAATAACCTGCCGTTATGGCAGACAGAGCGTCCCTCGGTATTGATGTGGCTGGTGGTCGAAAAAGCCAATAAACGACAACTGATTGGTGCTAATAGCCATCCTCACACCCAAGATGCGATTGAGCAGTCGATGCAGCGGCGCGGCGTACCTTATTTTCTGCCGTTGCTAGATCTTGATGATCGTGCCTTGATTTCTGTAGCTGAAGTGTGGGGTGGTTTTCGTGATGTAATCCGTCAAGCGTCTATTCGCTATGCGCCTGAAGCAACCGTAATAGGGCGTTTATATCAAGTCCCTGGTGCTTGGCGTAGTCATTGGTCGTTGCTTAATGAAGATGGCTCGACTGATATTTGGGATGCTGACGGCGATGACGAGGCAGCCGTATTAGTCGCTGGCATAGACGCTTTGGCAGACAGGTTGGGTCGTCGCTATGCAAGCCGTATTGATAATACGCGGCGCGCCACTGTCACGCTATCCGTCAATAATATTAGTGGTGTTGAAGACTACGCTAGAACATTGGCGTATCTTGAGTCGTTAAACTTTGTTGATCGCGTTAGCGTGCACGAAGTACGCGGTGCCAATGCCAGCTTTATTGTACGTTATAAAGGTCATCTCGATGATGTCAGAGCTAGCATTGAGAGTGGTAGAGTTTTACGATCTAATGCTGGCGCACAGTTTTCTTTTAATTACGATATTTTGAGTTATAGCCTAAGGAACCTCTGATCAATTCATGGAACACAATCTTGCGGCTGAAATATTCCAGCTCTTCGTTACGAATCTTGTCACCCCAAGAGTACTTCCTCAGGAAGGCTGCCGCATTCCTTCAGGGCGCAATAGCCCCACTATTGACTGCGCCCCGCAGGAAGTGTACCCCTCAAGGGGGTATTGTAAAGAACCCTTGGGGTGCAATTCGCGCCTCGATCTGGAATATTTCAGTCGGCAATCTTGTGGTACCCCGAGGGCACGTAGTCCCAGAATAAAGCAGAGACCCCTAATTCCGTGACACAACGCGATATACCAAACCTCATTAGTATTTTTAGAATACTCTTGGTATTCCCCATCGTTTATCTGTTGTACCGCCAACAGCTTGCTTTTGCCTTGGCCTTATTCGTTATTGCTGGTGTTTCTGATGGCGTTGATGGTTATTTGGCAAAACGTAATGGTTGGGTCAGTACACTAGGTACTTTTCTTGACCCGCTTGCTGATAAAACGCTGCTAATTAGCAGTTATCTCGTTCTTGGCTGGGTTGGTTTGTTGCCTGTTTGGTTGGTTGCGACCGTTATTTTGCGCGATATTATTATTGTTATCGGTTCCTTGGGCTATTTTGTTTTAATTGGCCGTGTTGATATGGCGCCATCGATTATCAGTAAAATTAATACAGGTGTGCAAATAACGCTGGTGGCAGTAGTGCTGTTAATTAGTTTGATAAGCGGGCTAGAAACCATTATTACGCCTTTGGTTTATATTGTCTTTGCAACCACTGTGCTTAGCGGCATTAATTACATTTGGGTATGGAGTAAAAAAGCCTGGTTGAACCGTAGCCAGTAATAGGCGTCTTCCCTATGACACAACTAGCACTAGACTTACATTTACGCGATGATTTCAACTTTGATAGTTATTCTTCTTCATCAAACCAGCAACTTGTTTCTGCATTAAGCACTGTACATGCAGAGCATCCCTTATATTTTTGGGGGGAAGCTGGTAGTGGTAAAACACATCTTCTGCACGCCTTATTGAACCAGCAGGTTCGTCAGGGAAAAGCAGTTGCATTGTTATCATTAAAAAATAGTCAACGGCCAGATAGTCGGGTGTGTGAAGGGTTAGAACAATGCCGCCTTATTTGCATAGACGATATTGATGCAATTATTGATGATCGAGCCTGGCAACAAGCCCTGTTTCATTTGCTTAATCGTGCGAAAGTAAGCGATACGAATATGGTGATTAGTGGCCGTTATTCACCACAATACTTGAATGTGTTTGCAGATCTTCAGTCGCGTCTTGCTGCAAGTTTAATCTTTGAGCAGCAAGTATTAACGGATACTGAAAAAACAGTTGCCTTGCAGCAACGCGCAAAGATACGCGGTTTAGATTTGGCTGATGATGTGGCAAATTATTTAATTAGTCGAGCGCAGCGAGATACGCATAGTTTGTTTAGCTTACTGGATAGGCTTGACAAACATTCTATGGTGAAGCAACGAGGATTAACGGTGCCATTAGTGAAGGAAGTATTGTTTTCTACTAAGTAGTTATTGTAGGAGTGCTTTTTTGGATAACATTGTTTTATGTTG
>CAYUKF010000157.1:0-4277 GCA_964445215.1 uncultured Thiotrichales bacterium | reverse complement strand
CGCACACGATCACCCTCTACGGCTTCAATCGTCGGCCCCGGTGTGCTGCCGTTATAGCCCCAACATTTGGCGACACTGCCGGGGGCGAACTCATGATCTATTGCTTCTGCAACAAGGTGAAATTCCTTGACGCCGTTTTTCATAGTATAGGGCAAGGTCCAGCCATTTAATGTGCGCACGGGCTTATATGCGCCATGTTTGTGAGTTATGCTCTGTGCCGTTTCTACGTTGGCATGTGTACTCTTGGTAGCGATTGCTGCGGCCAGTGCACCGGCACCCGTATAGCCTAAAAATTCACGTCGTGAAGTCATGTTTGTTCTCCGTTAAGTCTCTTGTAAATTGTTATTGGCGTTTTAATGCTGATGAGCATCTGGTTTGCTTGCTGCCGGTTTAGCGTCGTGATTCTTATGTTGCTGATG
This sequence comes from uncultured Thiotrichales bacterium, assembly GCA_964445215.1. Taxonomy (GTDB): domain Bacteria; phylum Pseudomonadota; class Gammaproteobacteria. Next base: position 3,858 of record CAYUKF010000157.1, on the reverse strand, counting down.
AGAGTCCATCTGTTTTTGTCCCGTCTGCTTTTCTACGGGCGCTTCCATAGAATGCTCTGAGTGATCCATCTGTTTTTTCATAGGCATTTCCATAGAATGTTTTGAATGATCCATCTGCTTCATGTCTGAATCTTCTGCCATACCGTGCATGGAATGATCTACACTATCGGCAGGGCTGATCACAGCGTTGATATCAAGCACAGGGTGATCGGATGTGGGGCCAGGCAAGCTATTACCGACCGCTTGCGCCAGGCGTGAGCGTGCCAGCCAATAGTCACGCACTGATTCCAAATAACTTTGATAGCTCTCATATTCTTGTTGCTTGGTTGCCAGCAACTCAAAGATTCCGATAAGCATAAAGTTCTCTGCTTCCTGGGAGCGAGCCACAGCCGCGACGCGTGCCGGAATCAAGTTGTCACGGTGCTCGATGCTACGTGCTTTGGCATTGAGTAATGCAGCATAGGCCAGGTGTACATTGTTTTTGATTGCTAATTGCAAACGCTCGACTTCGATGGCGCTGATCTGAAGTTCTGCTTTGGTACGCAATAAAGTATCTTGACCTTGATTGAGAATAGGCAGCTCCCATTCCAGGTTTGGCCCGGTAAGTCTGGCACCATCTGACTCACGCTCGTGTTCAATGCCGATATTGAGTTCACCCAACCATCGTGTCCAATCTTCTACCCCGAGTCTGTCAGCAAAAAATTCGACGCGAACTTTGGCTGCGGCCAAGTCAAGACGTGAATGCAGTGCAAGATCCAATAATTGCTCCAGGGTGTCTTCTTGTGTTAATGGCAGAGGTAATTGTGCTGGGGCATCCCAGTCGTCATCAACAGGCACGCCCATTTGTGCGGCCAGCGTGGTGCGCTTGCCATAGGCAAACGCCTCTGTATCCAGCATATTTAGGCGGCGCTGTGAGGAATAGGCAGCGCTTATGGCAAGCTCTCTTGCGGTGAGATTGCCTGCAGCGTGATAGCGGTGAGCCAAGTCTGTTGATAATTTGCCGACTTTAGCAATATGTTGCTGTAGCGCAAAGGTTTGTTTTGCCGCGATAAATTCATAAAACGCAGATTCAGTTTCCATAGCAACAGTAATTACTTTGGCGGCGATAGACTGTTTCATCTCAACAAACTGTTGCTTAGCCAGACGTTTACGTGCTGGCCGGGTAATTAAATCGCTAAACGAAGTGATTAGCCCAAAGGACAAAAGGCTTTGTTCACCATCACGGTTAGATTCGAGCCGTGATACGGAAAAGACCGGGTTGCGAATACGACTAGCGGCATAGATATCGGCCATTGCAAACCCTAATCGCGCGTATTCTGTGCGCAATTGAGGGTTGTTGACTAGAGCCGCTCGAATGGCATTCTCTGCGGTTAAAGGTTTGTTGAGATAGATGGCAAACGGGATATTAGCACTGCTGGCTGCTTCAACATAAAGCCCTCTATCTTGAATTAGGGCTTCGATATCCTCACGCCCTGAATTTTGCGGCAAAGTAGTGCATGCGCCAGTGAGCAGTAAGGGTAGCAAGACCCATGATCGGTGAAGAAATGTGTGCGGCATAATATGTATCCTGTTTTATTAAATTTTAATGCAACGTTATTTTTAACTAAAAAAGAAAGTGTATTTCTACGTCTTTTATTCATTACCCTGCTCATTAACAGGTTCAAAAGATAACACCCGGTTATTGCCAAGATCGGTAGCGAAGAGCGTGCCGTTGGGTGCAACGGCAACAGCCATGACATATTCGAATTGTCCGGCTCCTTTACCCTGTTCGCCAAAGGCAGTAAGGAATTCGCCTGTTAAAGAAAATTTCTGTATTCGGTGATGATAAAAATCTGCGGCAAAGACGCTACCGTCTGGTCCCACCGCTACCGAAGTGACTGTGGCAAACCAGCCTTGGAAGGGGCCATGAATATTCATACCCAACGGGCCACCCCATTTGCGCAGGTATTGACCCTCAGCATTAAACGCCTGGAGCCGGTCGTTATAACCGTCGGCAACAATGATTTGGCCTTCTGTGCCCGCAGCAACACTCAACGCAACATCGGTGGGGTAATTAAACTGTTCTGCGGCGATGCCGACTTTGCCCGTGGTTCCCCATTGCCGGATAAACGTTCCATCGGCTTTCAAATGCTGAATACGTTGATTAACAAAATCGGCGACATAAATTTCTCCATTGCTATTGACTGCAACACCTCCAGGCGCATTAAACTGCCCTGGGCCGTTGCCACTACTGCCAATATTGCGCTGAAATTCGCCTGCTAAACTGTAAACCTGAATACGGTCGTGCCAGTAGTCAGCCACATAAATCTCGTTATTGTGAATGCTCAGATTCATGGGTCGGCCAAGTTGATTGGCGCCTTCGCCATGTTCACCGAACTGGCGTTTGAAATGGCCCTGATGATCAAAGACCTGGATACGGCCATTACGACCATCGCTGACAAAGACTTCCTCGGCAGTGACAGCAATACCCGTTGGGTCTTGAAATTGTGCTGGACCATCACCGGCTGTGCCCCAGGAGTGGACAAAGCGATAGGCGGGTTCTTGTGCGGACGGTATCCACAGTAGCCAGACAATGAGCATCAGGCTGATTGTTAATACGCCTAATACTAATACAGTGCGTGTTAATCTTCTTATTACGGCAGTCATATTGTTCTCACTAAAAATTGCGCCGAAAACCAGTAGTAATAATCAGGTCGTTTTCAAATGCATTGCCATTAAGGTTTTGCACGATGGGTGTTTGAATAATGGCTTCGAAGACCCAGCGTCGGGTGACGTATTGCACACCGGGAGACAGCCAGATGGTATTGCCACCAGAGTTGCTGTTGTTTTGTCCGTTATTACGGTTTCTATCCTGGTGCAGGGCGTTAAGTTCTAATACGCCGTATAAAAAACCCGGCACAGCGCCTGACAGTTTTTTTGGCCAGATTCGCTGTTGCCATGACAGGTCTAACCGTGTCTCATCGCCTATTTCAAAACCATTGGCTTGGCGGTTATTGCGATAGCTGATTTGCCCACTGATTTGGCTGTTCAGTGTCTGGTAAGTAGCTACCAGTGCACCGAAGGAATCCCAGGCACCAGAACCATTTTGTAATGGCGGTGGCAGGCGGCCAGCACTGTCGCGACCATTATCATCCCCGGTCGGTGCAGTTAGCCCTGCGACACCGCCTAAACGTAGTGTCTGGCCTTGCCTGTCATGTTTCCATAAAGTGTAGCGTGCAAAGCCTGTTACGTCAGCAATGCCTTGATTGTCACGGTCACTATTGGATTGTTCAAGGCGATTATCGACATAAGGCAGAACACCAAATAGTGCAAGGTCACTGTTTATTCCATAACCCAATACCGATATTGCCGCAGTAGAACGTAAGGTCTGGTTTTGATTGCTTGAACGCGACCAACGTAATTGCTGACGAAAAACAAAACTGCCCTCACTCACGGGTAATGCGGTATTGAAAGTGATTGGTGCAGCATTGGCATTGCTGAATAGCAGGAAGGGCAATACAAATAGCATCGTTAGCACCATTTTATGGTGGATGCAGTTCACTCTATTTTTCCCTCGTTTGCCAAGCCGAAGGAATGTAAACTAAAGCCCGATTTTTTAATAGCTTTTTCAACCTGGGATTCTTCGAGTGTTTTTCCCTCCTGCATTGTGACAACGATTAAACCTTGCTCTAAATGACTTTTTATTTCATTAACACCATCAAGTTTATGCAGTTGTTTTTCAGCGCCATAAACGCAAAATGGACAAGTCAGACCATGTATACCAATGTGATAGACCTGTTCTGCTGTGGCAACAGGGCTAACCATTATTAAAACGAACAGCAACAGTAAGCGAATGTGTGACATCGTTAATCTCCAAGA
>CAYUKF010000156.1:2617-4317 GCA_964445215.1 uncultured Thiotrichales bacterium | reverse complement strand
ATTTTAAGCTGAATAATGCGCCGCTCCAGCCTGTCCATTGCTTCCGGTTTTGAATCGATTTCAATACGAATGCGGCTGGCCGCCTCATCAATCAAGTCAATCGCCTTATCGGGTAAATTACGATCGGTGACATAACGATGCGATAAGGTGGCTGCGGCAACCAACGCCGGGTCGGTGATATCAACACCATGGTGCACTTCATATTTTTCTTTCAAACCACGTAAAATCGCAATGGTGTCTTCGACAGATGGCTCATCCACCAATATTTTCTGAAAGCGACGCTCAAGTGCCGCATCTTTTTCAATATTTTCGCGATACTCATTCAGCGTAGTCGCACCAACACAGTGCAGTTCGCCACGCGCCAGCGCAGGCTTAAGCATATTACCGGCATCCATTGAGCCCTCAGCCTTGCCGGCACCAACCATGGTATGAATCTCATCGATAAACAAAATAACCTGGCCTTCTTGCTTAGACAGATCGTTCAGCACGGCTTTCAAACGCTCTTCAAAATCACCACGAAATTTTGCCCCGGCAATCAAAGCACCCATATCTAGCGATAATAAACGCTTACCTTTTAAACCTTCGGGCACTTCACCATTGACGATACGCTGCGCCAAGCCCTCGACAATCGCCGTTTTACCGACACCCGGTTCACCGATTAAAACAGGGTTATTTTTAGTCCGCCGTTGCAACACCTGGATCGTCCGACGAATCTCTTCATCGCGACCAATCACCGGATCAAGCTTGCCCTGCTCAGCACGCTCGGTGACATCAACGGTATAACGCTCCAGCGCCTGGCGATGTTCTTCGGCATTAGGATCATCAACAGCCTCACCGCCACGTATCTCATCAATGGCTTTTTCCAAAGAACCCTTGCTGGCACCAGCCTCACGCAGCAACTTACCTAATTCGTTTTTATCATCAACGGCTGCCAATACAAACAGTTCGCTGGAAATATAAGCGTCTTTACGATCTTGAGAGAGCTTGTCACAAACATTAAGTAAACGACCCATATCCTGCGACAAATGGACTTCACCCGCTATGCCCTGAACACTCGGCAGACGATCAATAGATTCGCTCAAATGTGAGCGCAGGCTATTGATCTCGACTCCAGCATTGGTTAATACGTGACGAATGGTACCGCCCTGCTGATCAAGCAGTGCGATCATTAAATGAGCAGGCTCAATAAACTGATGGTCACGGCCAACCGCCAAACTCTGTGCGTCAGCCAATGCAGCTTGAAACTTACTGGTTAATTTATCCATCGCCATTACCTGACCCTCATATCGTTCTCATTACTGTACTGTAAATTTGCAGTCAAAAACGTATTTATCTTTATCTAATAATATTTAACATCACTGCTGCCCCGCTAACCTCACATCGTCATGCCGGACGTGTTCCGGCATCCAGTAAGTGCTTGAAACCACTGGATTCCGGAGCCTGCCCCCATGTCAAGCACGGGACAGACCCTGCAGATTAGGCAGTTGAAATACTGCACGAACGAGTTAACGGGACAGCAGTGATTTAACATAGTGTTATTATGAGTCGTCTTCAAGGAAAAAAACAAACCCCCCCCCTCAATAAATAATTTCATTCTGGTAGATGACCATTGACATGCACCCATTTAACACAGAGCGGCTTAACGAGATCATCGCACTCGATGTGCGTCTCGCCCTAACTGAAGACGTTGGCCCCGGCGA
>CAYUKF010000156.1:0-2517 GCA_964445215.1 uncultured Thiotrichales bacterium | reverse complement strand
CTACCTACCACCATACTCGACACACGCAAGACCATACCCGGCCTAAGATACGCGCAAAAATACGCGGTAAAAACAGGTGGCTGTGATAACCATCGTTTTGGCCTCTATGACGCCATATTAATCAAAGAAAATCACCTTATTGCCGCAGGTTCTATTGACAACGCAATAACGCTACTAGAGAAAACCTATTCTGAGCTATCCATTGAAATGGAAGTCGAATCCCTCGATGAGATGGACAGCGCAATCAATGCTGGTATCAAACGCCTATTGTTAGATAATTTTACCCTCGACCAATTAAAAGCCGCCGTGGCTAAAAAACCCGATGAAGTTAAATTAGAGGCTTCAGGCAACGTCGATCTCAATACAGTGAGAGACATCGCTCTCACAGGCGTCGACTATATCTCGATAGGCGGTTTAACCAAACATGTCACTGCCATCGATTTATCAATGCGCCTGATTTTAGAAGGTTGTTGAAAAATTTTCTGCTCGTGTGAGGCTTATGCTGTGGATAAAGGGGTAGGTTTAAGCTAACCCTTTTAGTGAAAAAGAACCCGTAATTACGTTATCACTCCTTACAGGCTGCGCTGGCTGTTCTAACTTGATAAAGTAGCTAAATCATGGTATCGACTTTTAGCGACGTTTTTACTGAAATGGCAGTGTTGCTGTTGATGGCAGCCGTCATCGGCGCCATCGCTGTGCGGTTGCGCCAGCCGTTGATCGTCGCCTTCATCGTGGTAGGCATCCTGGCAGGGCCGTCCGTACTTGGCTGGGTGTCGGCAAATGATCAGGTCGATCTGCTGGCCAAACTGGGTATTGCGCTGCTGTTGTTCGTGGTGGGACTCAAGCTGGATCTGCACATTATCCGCACCATGGGGCCAGTGGCACTGGCCACCGGGCTGGGGCAGGTCTTTTTCACGTCTGTGATTGGCTATTTCCTCGCTATCGCCCTGGGCATGAGTCCGGTGACCGCCCTCTATGTGGCGGTGGCGCTGACCTTTTCCAGCACCATTATTATTGTCAAGCTGCTGTCCGACAAGCGCGAGGTAGACACGCTGCACGGGCGCATCGCCATCGGTTTCCTTATCGTTCAGGATATCGTGGTGGTGTTGGTGATGATTGGTCTGGCTGCACTGGGTGAGGCCGGCGATGTCACCGGCTTGGGCCGGGAGGCGATTGCGGTATTGGGTAAAGGTGCCCTGTTCATCGTCGCCATTGGTGTGTTGATGCGCTATGTGCTGACACCGCTGCTGCACCAGCTGGCGCGCTCGCCGGAGTTGCTGGTACTGTTCGCCATTGCCTGGGCGGTGGCCTTGGGTGCGGCGGGCGCGCATCTGGGATTCAGCAAAGAGGTGGGGGCCTTTCTTGCGGGGGTATCGTTGGCCTCGACGCCCTATCGTGAGGCCATTGGTTCGCGCCTAGTGAGTCTGCGCGATTTTTTACTACTGTTTTTCTTTATCGATCTGGGTGCCGGATTGGAGCTGGCGACGCTCGGCGCGCAGGTGTTGCCGGCCATTATCCTTTCGCTGTTCGTACTCATTGGCAATCCGTTGATTGTCATGATTATTCTGGGGGTGATGGGTTACCGCAAGCGCACCGGTTTTCTGGCCGGTCTGACGGTTGCCCAGATCAGCGAATTTTCCCTCATCCTCGGCGCCCTGGGCCTGAGCCTGGGCCATATCGACACCGACACCATGGGTCTTATCACCCTGGTGGGCTTAATCACCATCAGCGCCTCCACCTATATGATTCTGTACTCTCACCCCCTCTATGAGCGGTTTGCCCCTTGGCTGGGTGTGTTCGAGCGACAGCGGGCATATCGGGAAGAGGCCCAGGATCGGAATACGCAGGAGAGCGGATACGACATCGTCCTGTTCGGTCTGGGCCGGTTCGGCTCTGCCATTGCACGCGAATTGCAGCAACGCGGTCATCGTGTACTGGGCGTGGATTTTGACCCCGAATTACTGCATCGACAAGAAGCACACGATTATACGGTGCGTTTCGGTGACGCTGAAGACCCCGAGTTTCTAGCCACTCTGCCGCTCGCGCAAGTAAATTGGGTGCTTAGCAGCGTGCGTGAAAAGAGTATCAATCTCGCATTACTGCATGGCTTGCACAATTTTGCTTACCAAGGGCGCGTGGCGGTGACCGCACATGGCGCCCGTGATGCCCGACAATTGCAAGAGGCCGGTGCCGACCGGGTGCTGATTCCTTACGCCGATGCGGCGGCAGAAACCGTTGACAAACTGTTTGGCGATAACGATAACGGCAACACTGAAGACACGCCGTGAAGTGGGTCAAGGAAGTCCTGACCCTGCAATTCTGTTTGAGCCACTTATTGAGATGGAAGTCGAATCTCTCGACGAAATGGACAGCGCAATCAATGCTGGTATCAAACGCCTACTGCTCGATAATTTTAATCTCGACCAGTTAAAATCCGCCGTGGCTAAAAAACCCGATGGAGTTAAATTAGAGGCTTCGGGCAACGTCGATCTCAATACAGTGAGAGACATTGCCCTC
>CAYUKF010000155.1:2762-4317 GCA_964445215.1 uncultured Thiotrichales bacterium | reverse complement strand
TCTTTATCGCGTTATTATCATTGCTTATTAGCGCTTGCGTTAGCCAAGGTGGTGTCAATAAGTCTGAGGACACAGCGGCTGAGGCTCATGTTAGCTTAGGTTTGGGCTATCTACAGCAGAGACGGCCACAACTTGCGATTCAAAGTTTTACGCGTGCAATCGAACTTGATTCGCGATTAGCGAGCGCACATCATTATGCTGCTGAATCGTATCGCCAGATGCGCCAATATGCGCGTGCCGATAAACACTTCGTAAAAGCATTAAAATTGGCACCCAAAGACGCGGCGATAAAGAATAATTACGGTGTGTATCTGTGTGATAGACAACGCTATGATGAGGCCGATGGTTATTTTATTGAAGCCATAGAGGATAAATTTTACACCTCTACTGCTGAAGCTTTAGAGAACGCAGGCTTATGCGCGCGCAAGTCTGGCGATTCTGTTTTGGCAGCGAAACGTTTTCGACAAGCAATTGAACATGATGAGCGTCGTGCCCGCTCACTTTACCAGCTTGCAGATCTCAGCTATTTAGCTAATGAGATATTGGCTGCGCGCGGTTTTGTGCAGCGCTATTTTGCTGTCGCTAATGCCAATGCATCATCACTTTGGTTGGCAATTCGCATTGAACACGCTTTGAATAATGATGATGATGTACGTGAGTATGCGACCAGTCTGCATAAAAATTTCCCTAATAGTGATGAAGCAAAAGAATTCAAGCATTTTTGGGCAAATCAATAATGCTTGGGAGCCTCTGATATGTCGTGGAACGCGACCTTGCTGACTAAAATCTTCCAGCTCTTTGTTGCGAATCTTATCAATAGTCCCACTATTGACTGCGATTCGCGCCTCGATCTGAAAAATTTCAGTCATCAATCTCGCCGCTCCAGACACACCAGAGGCTCCCTTATTCCATTTTTCTTTCTTCGATAAAGGTTTTACGTGTCGCAGCAACTATCTAGGCCTGTATCCAAGCCTATACAAGCAGTGCGCGGAATGAATGATATTCTGCCTGACAATACTGCAGCCTGGTTGGCATTGGAATTAAAGCTAATAGACTTGATGTCACGTTATGGCTATCGCCAAATACGCTTACCGATAGTTGAAAAAACCGAGCTATTTAAGCGTGCAGTCGGTGAAGTAACTGATATTGTTGAAAAAGAAATGTATACCTTTGAAGACCGTAATGGCGACAGCTTGTCATTGCGGCCTGAGGGTACAGCAGGCTGTGTGCGTGCTGCGATTGCAAATGGTTTGCTGCATAATCAATTGCAACGCCTTTGGTATAGTGGCCCCATGTTTCGCCACGAGCGGCCACAAAAAGGCCGCTATCGACAGTTTCATCAGTTGGGTGTCGAGGCGTATGGTATGGCAGGCCCTGATATTGATGCCGAGCTTATTATGCTTAGTGCACGGCTTTGGCAAGAGCTGGGTATTGAGAGTCTGGAGTTACAGATTAACTCACTGGGTTCACTGCAAGAGCGTGCCAGCTATCGTCAACAACTCATGCAGTATTGGCGCGATCACCAAGACCAGCTCGATGAAGATGGCTTGCGTCG
>CAYUKF010000155.1:0-2662 GCA_964445215.1 uncultured Thiotrichales bacterium | reverse complement strand
CTACGGGTTTAGTGTTGGCAGAAACTCTGCGTAATGATTTGCCAACATTACGTTTGCAAAGTTTTTGTGGTGGTGGCAGCTTTAAAAGCCAAATGAAGCGCGCGGATAAATCTGGTGCACGTGTGGCCTTGATCTTGGGTGATGATGAAGTGAGTACAGCAACCGTCAGCATCAAATTTTTACGTGAAGATAAAGCGCAACAGCAACTCGCACAACCAGCGGTTGCTCAGATATTAATAGACTTATTCAGGTAGAGTTTTAGAACATAATCAAATTAAAACTATTAAGGAGAATCCGGTGGCAGCACATCCCGGTGAAGACGAACAACTTGACGCACTAAAAAAATGGTGGAATGAAAATGGCACAGTAACCATTATTGGTTTTGTCGTCGGTATCGCCGCATTATTTGGTGGACGCGCCTGGTTTGACCATAAACAGGTAACATCTGAGGCCGCTTCATCTGAGTTGGCGCTGTTGTTAAACGAACTTAACGTTGGTGATAACACAAGTATTACAGAAAAAGCTGACGACATTCTGAGTGAATATAGCAGCAATAGTCAGGCAGGGTTTGCCAGTTTGATTAAAGCCAAAGTATTGGTTGCGTCAGGCGAGCTAGAAGAAGCCAAGAGCGTACTACAATCTATTATCGATAAGCCGACCATCGAAGGTATTGATGAATTAGCACGCTTGCGCTTAGCGCGCATCCTGGTATCAGAATCAAACTACGACCAAGCCCTTGGCTTGATGAGTGGTAGCAGTCCTGCATTTGAACCACATTACCAAGAATTGCGTGGTGATATCTACCTTGCTCAAGGTGATGTTGGCAAAGCACATCAAGCATACCAAAGTGCATTAGCAGCACCTTCAGTGCTTGCCAGTGACCAACATGTGCGTATGAAGTTAGAGAGTCTTGGCGAAAATGACGAAGACAAAACGGCGCAAGAAAATAGTGATGAAGGTGAAAACAGTTGAGAGTTTTAGCTATTTTATTGATCGCTACCGCTTTGGTAGCTTGTGGTACAAGTAAAAAGCTAGCGCCGCCAACCCCGCTGAGCAAAATCCAACAAAGTGTTGACACGCGCAAGCTGTGGTCGTCATCACTACCGAGCAAAGCCAAACAAAGCTTTGCTCGCCTTAGACTCGAAGTCGACAGTAATGTTGTTTTTGCGGCAACTGAAGCGGGTTACGTTGCCGCTTTTTCGCGTGATAAAGGTAAAAAACTTTGGCGTGTTAATACTAAGCTCCGTTTAGGTGGAGGTGTTGGCGTTGGCGAATCACATATTTATGTTGGTAGTTACGAAGGGGATGTTCTAGCATTAAACCGAGACAACGGCGAAATTGCTTGGCAAACCAATGTTGCCAGTGAAGTGCTGGCCGCACCACAAGAAGATAATGGTGTCGTGGTGGTGCCGACATCAGATGGCCACCTCTATGGCCATCGTAGTGACAATGGCCAACGTATCTGGACCCATCAACGCCAAACGCCGGCCTTGATATTACAAGGGGCTAGTGCGCCAGTGCCTTTGGACGACCGTGTACTGTCCGGTTTTGCCAGCGGCCACCTCGACATGTTGAATATTGCCGATGGCAAATTAATTTGGAGTGTCACAGCTGGCGTACCACAAGGACGTACCGAGCTTGAACGTATTGTTGATATCGACAGTGATATTGTTGTGCATAACGATATTATTTACGTTGCCTCGTATCAGGGTCGTGTCTCAGCATTGAATATAGATAGCGGCCGTCCACTCTGGTCACGTGAACTGTCCTCTTATGCGGGCTTAGCCGCCGATAACAACGCGCTTTATGTCAGTGATGCAGACGATAAGGTTTGGGCTTTAGATCTCAGTACGGGTGCAACCCTTTGGCGGCAAGAAAAACTTCAACGGCGTTCAATCACCGGGCCTGTGTTACACGATGACTATGTCGTAGTCGCTGATTTTGACGGCTATATACATTGGCTGAGCAAAGCCGATGGTTCCTTTGTGTCGCGTCTTCGTATTACTGGCAAAGGTGTTTTAAGTACACCGACAGTTGTTGATGACACCCTGTTCGTTTCAGGTAAAAACGGTAGCATTCATGCCGTTCAATTACATTCCCCTTCGTAGGACTTGTTAACAGACCCTAGTTTAGATTGACACTGTGGCCCGCGTGGCCTGGATCGGCCACTTGGTACACTATTTCATATGAAACCTGTCATCGCCCTTGTCGGTAGCCCTAATGTGGGCAAGTCGACTTTATTTAATCGTTTAACCCGTAGTAGAGATGCCTTAGTGGCAGATCAGCCAGGCTTAACGCGCGATCGCATCTATGGTATGGGCAAGGTTGATGATCGCAGCTTCATTGTGATCGATACCGGCGGCATCAGCGGCCAGCAGGAAGGCATTGACGGCTTAATACTGGATCAGGTCTGGAGCGCTATCGACGAAGCCGACCTTGTTTGCTTTCTTACCGATGGTCGTGCTGGTCTGAATGCCGCTGATGAAGTCATTGCCCAACAACTACGCCGCCGTGGCAAACCCATTCAGTTAGTGATTAATAAGGCAGAAGGCTTGCCCTATGATCGTACTGTGAGCGATTTTCTTGCGCTGGGCTTTGGTGAGCCAGCAGTGATTGCCGCGGCGCATGGTCAAGGCGTGAGAGATTTATTAGCGACTATTCT
>CAYUKF010000154.1:3114-4438 GCA_964445215.1 uncultured Thiotrichales bacterium | reverse complement strand
CAAGGCGTAAATCGCAGGCAATAGTAGTGCTATTGCCAAGATTTACAACGCAGAAGCTGGATATTTCAGGCATAAGATACGAGTCCATGAATAGAGCAGAGGTTCCTTTAGTTCAAAAATAGTGTGTAGGTATCGCTACAGCTTACCTGTTTTATGTTACTACTAGCGAGTAAAAACATCTAAGTCATACCCAGAAACAAATAGAGCGCCCCTCACTGCTAAGGGGCGCTCTATTGCCTTACATCTTCTAATTAAATCAGGACACTTTAAGCAATCCATCACGCCTTAATGACCACCGTATCGCCAAGAAAGCGATCACTGCTATCACCACAGTCACGACGATATCGAACCAATGCGTCATCGGGATATGATACTCGCCTTGCAGTGAACCTGAAATCCAGATGTAGCGCTCGATCCAGGTACCAACAACGATTGAACAGGCAACCAGCACGATAACGTGGGGGTTATGACGGTTGGGTGTCAGCGCCAATGTGCAAAATGGGATGACGAATTTTAACGCCAGGAATGCCCACCAGATTTTTGCATAATCGTACAACATCATATTATTGAAGCGCGCCATTTCTTCTGGTATGCGGCCATACCACAGGATTAAATATTGGGTAAAATAGAGATAGGTATAAAGGATGGTCATACCTAACATAAATTGAGCCATAAAATTAAGGATCTTTGGCTCATCAAGTGGCGTGTTCAAGCGACCGCTACGTGCCAACAAATAAAGCACGATGGTCAATGCGGCCAGGTAAAAATGAAAATTACTCTGGAAATGATAAAACGCGTAACTTGCACTATGCCAGTTAGGCCACATGGTCATTTCATAATCCCAGGCGATCATAGAACCGTAAAGAACGTAGGCAAACGGGATCAACAAGGCAATATTGCGAAAACGGCGTTGCACTTTATAAGACGTATCAATGTCGCTCAGTTTTTGATAACGAATAAATGTGCGATACAGAGCAAAAATAATAATGAAGCCAATGATCTGGCGCGCAACCAAGAAACTGTAATTGTGCCACGCTGGCAAGTGACTATCACCATCATGCGCACCCGCCAACCACTGGAATGTATTTTCACCATTAAACAGTAAAATAAGCATTAAGATGAAGGCAAGTGGAAACAATACGGCCATTGAGCAAGCGATATCACGCACTTCAAAGCGCCACTGACCATTACATAAATGCAATATCGCAGACAGGGTTACACCTCCTAGCGATAGATACAAAACAGCTAAAAAGTTTGTCGTTAAAATCGACCAATTACCAAATGCGAGTTCCATCGAATCACTTGCCCCTAATTAGTTGACTGC
>CAYUKF010000154.1:0-3014 GCA_964445215.1 uncultured Thiotrichales bacterium | reverse complement strand
ACCATAAAAGAGACAATCGTAAAAATCACACCAGACAAAATCAACATTTCATAGGTCAAGACAATGTTTGAAGGCAGAGGGATGACTGGCTTACCACCTTGTGGCTGCACCAGGAAGTTAGCCTGCGCAGAAGCCAAAAACAAAAAACCAGCGATCATACCGAACAAAGCACCCAATAAGGTGAATTTAGGCACGTGTGATTTGCGGTGCTCTAACACTTCATCAATATCCGGGTGCTCTATTGGCGACAGCACTTCGACATCATCCAGCGTGACACCCGACACATTACCTGCCTTGATGTCATTGATCGCTGCAAAGGCGGCATCGAAATCACCAAACAGACCAAGTATACGGCGCTTATTCATGCTAGCCTCCTCCTAAATCAGGTTTGGACGCTGGCACTGCGCCCGCCGCTCCACCACCCACAGATGAGCCATGGCCTATGCCCGCTGCTTCACGCTTACGGTGATAACACATTTCTTTAACCTCATACATCGAGACACAAGGAAACACTTTAACGAATATCAAAAACAACAATCCGAACCAACCAAAGCTACCAAAGACAATGGCCCACTGAATCATGCTTGGCCACATAACATCGAAGGCAAAAGGATGATAGCCCAGCGACAAGGTTGGCGTGACAATCATCCAGCGCTCTAACCACATACCGAGGTTAAGCACGAGAGACACCACCAACATGGTGGGCAAATGCGTGCGTAACTTTTCAAACGCAAGCGTGAAGGGCACGACAGAACCAATGAACAACATCATCAAGAAGTACGGTGAATACGGCCCGGTGAACTTGGCAATTAACAACTCTTTATCTACCGCGTTATGACCGTACCAAATCGAAGCAAACTCGATCAGGTTTAAATACGTCCACACCATTGCGATAGCAAAAGTCAGCTTGCATGTCTTAACCAAAATCGGAATCGTCATATAATCTTCCAAACGGAAGAAATAACGTAGACAAATAAACAGTGTGATAATCGCCGCACAACCGGAATACAAGGCACCTGCGACAAAGTAGGGAGGGAAGGTTGTCACGTGCCAACCTGGCATGATTGATACCGCAAAGTCAGACGACACAATAGAATGCACCGACACTGCCAGTGGAATCAAGAAGCACGCCATCAATAGATAGGTGCGACGGAAGTTGCGCCACTGGCGATCATCACCACGCCAGCCTAACGACAATATGGTATATAACTTACGACGCCAGCCAGTGGTATTATCACGACAAATCGCCAGGTCAGGAATCATCCCGATGAACAGAAACAAAGCGGATGAGGTTAAATACGTCGCAATCGCAAACGCATCCCATACCAAGGGTGAACGAAAGTTAGGCCAGATACCACGGTCACTGTAGTAAGGCAGCACCCAATACATATTCCACATACGGCCAATGTGGATAATCGGGAATAAACCCGCCGTCATCAAAGAGAACGTGGTCATGGCTTCGGCAAAACGATAAATTGGTTTGCGCCAATCAGCATGAATAATATGCAAAATCGCCGACAACAATGTGCCGGAGTGGCTCATGCCAATCCAGAAAATGAAGGTGGCGATATACAGATCCCACATATGCGGCATGTTGAGGTCGCCTGTGCCCATACCGACATTGTATTGGTAGATTTCTGCGACAACGGCGCAAGAAATCATGAAAATACAGACGACAATCGCAACCCAGTAAGCCATGCGCGGATTCATCATGCTACGCATCACATCTTTATTGATTTGCACCCACGGCAGGTTTTCGTCGATATCTTTCGTTTGCATGGTGTCTTTCGTTTGCATTCGCTTACTCGCTAATCTTGTGTTGCTCTGTTATCTATTAGAGACACTAGGGTCTGTTGACGCTTCATTGTTATCACTGCTGGAGCTGCTTTTTTCGCCCTACGCCCCGCAGGAAGTGCCCTTGGGGTACAAGGCGGAAGAAGCGCTGTGTGGTTGTTCTACACAAGCGACTAACTACGTGCCCTTGGGGTACAACGCAGTAGGACGAAAAAAGCGGCCCAGCCCTTCGGGTTGTGCCTGCAAAAACGCCACTCGGCGTTACTCGTCGTTCATTTAGAACCACTAAATCTCTCTCCTCGCGCCTTGATTGGCGTTTTTGCAGGCACAACAGTGATGACAATGAAGCGTCAACAGACCCTAACACCATTACACTTCGCGCACACGTTCCAGGAACATGACACATGGATCGGTATTGAGTCCTTCCAGAACTCGATAACCCCGTTTGTCTGGATTGATTTTATTTTGGCTAGCCTTGCCCAGTGCAACTTCGTGTTTTTTCCAGGCCTTGGACACCGCGCTGTTTTCATCCATCAAATCACCAAAGACAATTGCTTGAGTAGCACAGCTTTGCTGACATGCAGTTTTAACATCGCCGTCTAATACAGCACGGTCTTCACGCGCAGCCTCATCTTTTGCTTTACGAATACGCTGCACGCAGAAGGTACATTTCTCCATCACACCCATATCACGCACAGAGATATCAGGGTTAAGCTGCATTTGCAGAGGCTCTGGCCATGAATCTTCGTAGTAAGAGAAAAAGTTAAAATAGCGTAAACGGTATGGACAGTTATTAGAACAATAGCGTGAACCGATACAACGGTTGTAAACCTGAGCATTCAAGCCATCAGGAGTATGATAGGTCGCCGACACAGGGCACACTGGCTCACAGGTCGCTGCATTACACTGTTGACAATTCATCGGCAAAAAGCTGGCGCCATGAATTTGATATTCACTGACCTTATCTTCACCTAAATCAGGCTCATCCCAATAACGTTCGATACGCAACCAGTGCATACCCTGACCCTTAGCGAACTTCTCTTCGCCAACAACAGCAAGGTTGTTTTCGGCATAACAGGCCACAGAGCAGGCATTGCAACCTGTGCACTTATCAAGATCTATGGCCATACCCCACATGTGCTCATACTCGTGGTAACCGCCTTCTTCGTGACCACGGCGATACTTTGACCAATTTTCTAGGATATTTTCTAACGACATAA
>CAYUKF010000153.1:1964-4459 GCA_964445215.1 uncultured Thiotrichales bacterium | reverse complement strand
AAGGCCATTACCTCAACGTAACGGCTAACACACCGGAAGAAATGTATGAGCGTGCCGAGTTCGCTAAAGAATTAGGCCAACCCATTATCATGCATGACTTTTTAACCGGTGGCTTTACCGCTAACTCGGGTTTGGCCAAGTGGTGTCGTGATAACGGTATGTTATTGCACATTCACCGTGCCATGCATGCGGTTATCGATCGTAACCCACATCATGGTATTCACTTTCGTGTGCTTGCCAAGTGCTTACGTTTGTCAGGCGGTGATCATCTGCATACGGGTACGGTTGTCGGTAAGCTTGAAGGTGATCGTGCATCAACATTGGGTTTTGTTGATCTATTGCGTGAATCGTTTGTTCCTGAAGACCGCAAGCGCGGTATCTTCTTTGATCAGGATTGGGGTTCAATGCCTGGTGTCTTTGCTGTTGCTTCGGGTGGTATCCACGTATGGCACATGCCAGCGCTAGTCTCAATCTTCGGTGACGATTCTGTTCTACAGTTTGGTGGCGGTACTCAGGGTCATCCTTGGGGCAACGCTGCGGGTGCTGCGGCAAACCGTGTTGCTTTGGAAGCCTGTGTTAAAGCACGTAACGAAGGCCGTGATCTGGAGCGTGAATCGCGCGATATTCTGGAAGGTGCCGCAAGACATAGCCCAGAACTAGCCATTGCTATGGAAACCTGGAAAGAGATCGTCTTCGAATTCGAAACTGTAGACAAACTTGACGTCGGTTAATTCCTATTAGATTGGTAACTATATTCAGGAGAGTGCAATGAAAGCAAATGCAGAAATGGGTGATTATCGTACGACGCAGACCTTGGAAACTTTTTCGTTTCTGCCGCCGTTTACGCAAGAAGAAGTGTATGCCCAAATTAACTATATGTTGAGCCAAGGGTTCACGCCATCGATTGAGCATGAAGATCCAGCGCTGGCGAGTAGTGTTTACTGGCCGATGTGGAAACTTCCGTTCTTCGGTGAAACCGATATGGGTAACGTGGTTGCTGAGTTAGAAGCGTGCCATCGTGCCTACCCAGACCATCACGTACGCTTGATTGGTTATGACAGCTATACGCAGAGCCAGGGTGTTTGCTTTGTCGTATACCGCGGCAAAACTGCCTGGTAAGGAAGGTGTGGTGGTGCTTTGGCACCACTACCATCGCGGTTTTCTCGATAACGCATGGGATAAACAAATATGGCCATTAAAGACTTGTCAGGACGTAGCGCTGCAAGAGCGCGACGCGACGCCCAGGTTCACGGCAAAGTAGCATTGCCTGCCAAAGCCAATGCAACAATAGGCGCAACAACCAGTGCGGCGGGTTCATCTGTGGCGGCTGTATCGGTCGCACCGACTCGTAACGCAAGTAGCAGTGCAACATCTGGTAGTTGTCGTGAAGCGTCGCTTGCGCGGCGCCGTCAGATGTCGTCAAAAGGCAAGGCAGGCATTGCAGCGCCGGATCGTCAACGTTCCGCAAGCAGCAGCGTGGCAAGCGCACCTGCAGCTAAAGGCTGTGGTTGTGGTTGCAATGGTGAAGGCAGATGCAAAGAGGCAGAGGCCAAATCTGTGAAAACAACCGTGCCGGCAGTGGTTAAATCTTCTATGTCTACACACATAAAGAAAGTGAATGTCGTGTCGCCCGGCAGTAGTGGCCGTGTGAATTCACGTTTACGCCGTCAAGCACTGGCCACCCATGGCAAAAAAGGCATTGATATTATGAGTAACGGAGTGAGTTCGGCGCAAATGGCGCGGGCACAAAACCCTGATATTTCAAGCCGCGATTTAGCCCGCAGTGTGCGCGCTCAACGTAGCGTCAATGGCGGTGGTGCTAGCAACAAGCCAAAGTCAACGCCAGTCCGTGGTAACCGCCCAGCGCGCGCAAACAGTGAAGAAGTCACTGGAACACAGGTTGCGCACAGCACAAAAACAACCGGCGATGAAGTTGGTTTATGCCGGTCTATTACGGGTACGGATTATTTGTCTGGTGACGTGTTTTCAAGCTATTGTCAAACTGACGCCGGTCTTAAAGCGCCATCAAAGGTGTTAACGAGTGTTCTGGCGCGTGGCGGCAACATCACCACCGCTAGTGCGGTAGGACGCAGCAGCGCGGTAACCGGCGATGAGCGTGGTAGCTGTAAGAATGTGACGGGTACCGAGTATCTCGGTTTAGAGTCGTTTGATCAATTTTGCGGTGCTAAGCCTGACGCCGGCCCAGCAAAGGTCAGTTTTTCGAAAACCAGCCGTGGCAAAATCGTATCCGGCTCAAAGCCTGCGCGTTCGGAGCAGGTGACTGGTGATGAAGCTGGAACGTGTAAAGCGGTGACTGGTACGCCTTACGCTGGTTCTGAGCAATATGAAAAATATTGTGAGCCTAATCAAGCGCAGGCGGCACAGGCACGTAATGAGTTGCGTCGTGGTAATGCTGGCCGTGATATTACCGGTATTCAGCCTGGGCTAAGTAATTTAACCGGCGCTCAAAAAGGTGTTTGTAAGCCGTTGACAGG
>CAYUKF010000153.1:0-1864 GCA_964445215.1 uncultured Thiotrichales bacterium | reverse complement strand
ACAGAGGGTCGCTCTGCAGCAAAGAGAAACCCAACACGTCGTGGCCCAATTAATGCCATGCCGTCAGTAGACAATAAGCGCAACGTCGATATTGCGCCTGCTGATATTAATGTTACCGGTGGTAGCGGCAATACGGATAAAGGCGCGCATATAACGGTATCTGGCGGTGCTCGAGGCTAATTGCAAACTGGTCAGGCACAGTTTCTGGGCGCAGTTTGTAACGTAGCGCACTAACTATTGATTTTTGGAGAGCGGATTAACGTCATGTTCGGCAGCAGAACAAAAAGCAGAAGCACGTTGCAGCGAGCAGTACCGCTGAAGCGAGCCATGTCGCCTCGGCGACAGGGCGCGCCTGCTTATGCTGGCGCGCAGCACTCGCTCTCCCCTGCCAAGCCATTTGCTAGCGACCGCGCCGTTTCAAATAAAACAGGGCATCCGTTTACACGCAGTGACGAGAATGCTCATCTTTATAGTTACGAGCAAAAAATCAAAGGCGCTTTTTCAGGCATAGAAGTCGTGTTGCAAGAAATATCTTCAGTGCAGCACGATTCAGGCTTTATTGGTCGCGCACAACAAATTGCGCGAACTAAATTAGGCTTTGAGCTACCGGAACATTTGTTAGCAGACAGCTGGGTCAAGCCGTTGGACATTGGCTCTCTGTATTGCTGGTGTGTGTTCGAGACGTTTCGCCATATGTCAGATGATTTTTTTACTAACAGCCCGTTAAGCGCGCCAGATGATGACGAATTTCAAGCGTTCCTTGAGCAATGTGGTTTCCACTTGATGGACGTATCACCGTGTGCAGATGGGCGCCTGGCTCATGTTATTCGTTATGTGCTGCGTTTGCCGCATAAAGTTGTAAGGCGCAAGTCATACGCTGGCGCCATGTTTGACGTGGACGATAGCCTGCAAAAGTGGGTAAAAACAGAAATGCTGCGCTATCGCGAAGGCAAGCCAAACGCAGCCGATGCGCCAACGCGTTATCTGAAAGTAGCAGCTTATCATTTTAGTTCATCGCACCCAGATACGGAAGGTTGTGCAGCGCATGGTAGTGATGTGCAGCGCGCGGCTAAGGCTGCGATGAGCCGATTAGAAGATTTTCGTCAAGGTGTAGAGAATAGTTTTTGCTGTGGCGCGTCGATTGATTTACTGCTAATCGGTATTGATACCGATAACGATGTATTACGCTTGCATTTGCCTGATGCAAACGGTGGTATCGATGCTAAGCGTTATGTCGATGCGGCAGAGTTATACGATGCCACATACAGTCAATCTGCCGACAATGCAGAGACATGTATAACACGTTACTTGGAAAGTCACAGCGCAGAGCATGGCGTCTCATTGCCTGATGAAGGCATGAAAAAATTGGCTGCATACTTGCTCTGTAAAAACATATCGCAAATTGATTATGTGCGCCAATACCACCAAGGTTGTTACAGCGATATTGGGCACCAAGAGTGCTTTATCGGTATGGGTATTGGTTTTGAAGAAGTACGGCTACGTAACCTAACTTATTTTGCTTACCTCAGTACGGTTGAGGAAGGCGCGCAAGATATGGACGTGGGTATAAAAATATTCACTAAATTAAATGCCAATCGAGGCTTGCCAATTCCAGTGGTTATTCGTAATGATTACCACAGTAAAGTGCCTGCCGCCAGAGAGCGTGCAAAAGCACGTTGTCAGCAACTTGATACAGCATTGCGTGATCGCTACCGCGATTTTGCTGATAAGGGTTTATTGCATACGCTTTTAATGGTTCGTGATTGTTCGTCAGATGGCAGAGCGGAGATGGTTGGTTGTTCTTTGCTACCTGCTAATCAGGGGGCACACTGATGAAAATTTGTAAAGTTGAAAAGCCTTTGGT
>CAYUKF010000152.1:0-4467 GCA_964445215.1 uncultured Thiotrichales bacterium | reverse complement strand
AAAACGCCGTCTATACGTCCGTTTTAGCTAGTTTTGTAACGAAGATCAGGGTGATTTTGGCCTTTTTTAGTTGTCAATTGTTTCGTGCAAAGGTTCCTAGAATAAAGGACTTATTGGGCACCTCTGATCAATTCGTGGAACGCGATCTTACTGACTGAAATGTTCCAACTCTTTGTTGCACCCCAAGGGCACGATTCGCGCCTCGGCCTGAAAAATCTCAGTCATCAATCTCGCTGCCCCAGAATTAATCAGAGGTTCCCTTGAATTACACCTTGAATTATATGGGCTTAACCTTATATAGATAGACATTAGGTGCTCGAGGGTGGGCGCAGGTTTATACGGAGAATAAAGATGGGCAAAATTATTGGTATTGATTTGGGTACCACCAATTCATGTGTGGCCGTGGTTGAAGGCGGCACACCAAAGGTAATTGAAAACTCTGAAGGCGATCGTACGACACCTTCTGTTGTCGCATTTGTTGACGATGATGAGGTATTGGTCGGGCAGTCGGCTAAGCGTCAGGCAGTAACCAACCCGACGAATACGCTGTCGGCGATTAAACGCTTGATTGGGCGCAAATTTACCGATGATGTCGTGCAACGTGATATCAAAATGGTGCCTTACACCATCATAAGTGCTGATAATGGTGATGCTTGGGTTGAGGCGGGTGGCAAGAAGATGGCACCGCCTGAGATTGCTGCGCGTATCTTGATGAAAATGAAGAAAACGGCAGAAGATTACCTTGGCGAAGCGGTGACTGAAGCCGTTATTACCGTGCCTGCTTATTTCAATGACTCACAGCGTCAGGCAACGAAAGACGCTGGTAAAATCGCTGGCCTTGAAGTGAAACGTATTATCAACGAGCCAACTGCCGCAGCCTTGGCTTATGGCATGGATAAAAAACGTGGTGACAGTAAATTGGCTGTGTTTGACCTCGGTGGTGGCACCTTCGACGTGTCAATCATCGAAATCGCCGAAGTTGATGGTGAACATCAGTTTGAAGTGTTGTCGACCAATGGCGACACCTTCCTCGGCGGTGAAGATTTTGATTTACGTTTGATCGACTACCTTGCCGATGAATTCAAAAAAGACAGTGGTATTGATGTCCACAGTGACCCGCTAGCTCTGCAACGTTTGAAAGATGCGGCTGAAAAAGCCAAGATCGAGTTGTCATCGAGTCAACAGACCGATGTCAATCTGCCTTATATTACCGCCGATGCCTCTGGCCCGAAACATCTTAACGTTAAATTGACTCGTGCTAAATTAGAATCTCTGGTTGAGGAATTAGTAGAACGTACGATTGAGCCTTGCCGCATCGCATTGAAAGATGCCGGTTTGAGCACATCAGAAATTGACGACGTCATTTTGGTTGGTGGTCAGAGCCGTATGCCCAAAGTGCAAGAAGCAGTGCAAAACTTTTTCGGTAAAGAACCACGTCGCGATGTTAATCCAGATGAAGCCGTTGCTATGGGTGCTGCTATTCAAGGTGGCGTGCTCTCTGGTGAGGTCAAAGATGTTTTATTGTTAGATGTGACACCGTTGTCTCTGGGTATTGAGACCATGGGTGGCGTTACCACCAAGTTGATTGATAAGAACACGACAATTCCAACCAACGCATCGCAGGTATTCTCAACGGCCGATGACAATCAGACCGCAGTAACCGTGCACGTGTTGCAAGGTGAGCGCGAAATTGCCTCCGCTAATAAGTCGCTGGGCCGTTTTGATCTGGCAGATATTCCACCAGCACGACGTGGTACGCCACAGATCGAAGTGTCTTTTGATATTGATGCTAACGGTATTCTTAACGTGTCTGCCAAAGATAAGGCAACTGGTAAAGAACAATCGATTGTCATTAAAGCATCAAGTGGTTTGTCTGATGAAGAAGTCGATAAAATGGTTAAAGATGCTGAACTTCACGCAGAAGATGACAAAAAATTTCAGCAGTTAGTTGCTGTACGTAACAGTGCTGATGCATTGATTCACGCAACTACTAAAGCGATGGCCGATTTAGGTGATAAATTTGAAGCGGATGAAAAGACTAATATTGAAGCGGCTATTGAGTCTTTGCAAGAAGCAATGAAGGGTGACGATATTGCTGATATTGAAGCCAAGACCTCAGCGTTAGGCGAAGCCTCAAGTAAGATGGCTGAACGCGCTTATGCTGAGCAGCAAACTGCTGAGGGTGATGCCAGTGCAGCAGATGAGGCAACTGATACAAGCGCGGATGATGGTAATGTTGTTGACGCTGACTTTGAAGAGATTGAGGATAAAAAATAAATCTTAGTGAGTATAATTTTTAGATATCGTTAGTATATAAATAAATATAATAATTAAGGATGGGGCGCTGAGCGAATGTCAAAGCGGGACTATTATGACGTGCTCGGCGTCGAGCGTAATGTTAGCGAGGCAGAGCTAAAGAAAGCCTATCGACGTTTAGCGATGAAATATCACCCTGATCGTAATCAGGGCGATGATAATGCAGAAAAGCAATTCAAAGAAGTTAAAGAAGCTTACGAAGTTCTTAACGATGCACAAAAACGCGCAGCCTATGATCAGTTTGGCCATGCTGGTCTTGGTACTACAGCCGGTGGTGCGGGTGCAACTGGTGCTAGTGGTTTTAGCGATATTTTTGAAGATGTTTTTGGCGATATTTTTGGCGGTGGGCGTGGTGGTGGTCACCATAGTGTCAATCGTGGCGCTGACCTTCGTTACGACCTGGAGTTAAGTCTTGACGATGCCGTGGCCGGCACCGCAGTTAAAATTCGAGTGCCAACCCGTGTTCGCTGTGGCACGTGTAATGGCTCAGGAGCTAAGAAAGGTTCTAAACCCATCACCTGCGAAACCTGTGCTGGTCATGGTCAAGTCCGTGTTCAGCAAGGCTTCTTTTCCATTCAGCAGGCCTGTCCAAAATGTCACGGTAAAGGCAAGGTGATTAGCGACCCTTGCCGTGCGTGTCATGGTCAAGGCCGCACCCAGGAAAGCAAAACACTTTCGGTCAAAATCCCACCCGGTGTCGATAGTGGTGATCGCATTCGTCTTAGTGGCGAAGGTGAGGCGGGCGAGCATGGCGGGCCAAGCGGTGATTTATACGTTCAGGTACGTGTTAAGCCTCATGCCTTATTTACCCGAGACAATGCTAATCTTGTCTGCGAAGTTTATATTGATATCGTAACAGCATCGTTGGGTGGAGAACTTGAGATTCCCACACTTACTGGTCGAGTGAGACTAAAAGTTCCTGCCGAGACACAAACTGGCAAAGTATTTCGCCTACGCGGTAAAGGTGCGCGTACAGTTCATAGCGATCGTGTCGGTGATCTTCTATGTCACGTTAGTGTTGAAACACCGGTTAACCTCAATAGTGAACAAAAAACATTGTTAAAACAATTGCAAAAAACGATGACTGAAAGCAATCAAGAACACAGTCCAAAGTCTAAATCTTGGCTGGACAGCGTTAAGAAAGTGTTTGATGATATTCGCTTCTCCTGATTGGGGAATTTAGTAAGGCACACCATTATGACAAAAATAGCGATAGCAGGTGCAGGCGGCAGAATGGGTCGCCGTTTAATTGAAGCTTGCGCGCAACACCCTGACCTTCGTTTGTCAGCCGCGGTGGAATACACCAATCACGCTACGATTGGCAGTGATGCCAGTGTCGTTGCCGGCCTTGAGTCTTCTGGTGTTAAAATTAAAGACGATATGGCCGGTGCGACGCGCCTTAGTGATGTGCTGATAGACTTCACCTTGCCTAATGTTACTGAAACCAACCTTAAGTTGTGCCGTCGTCATAATTGTAAAATGGTTATTGGTACCACTGGCCTGAGTGCTAAGCAACAAGATTTAATTCGTCAGGCATCTGAAGATATTGCCATTGTCTTTGCGCCGAATATGAGTATTGGCGTTAATCTTTGCTTTCGTTTGCTTGAAATTGCAGCAAAAGTGCTTGGTGACAGCTCTGATATTGAAATTATTGAAGCTCATCATCGCAATAAAGTCGATGCGCCGTCAGGTACCGCTTTGCGCATGGGGGAAATCGTCGCTGATATGTTAGGCCGTAATCTTAAAGACTGCGCAGTTTATGGCAGAGAAGGTCGGACTGGTGCACGTGATGACAAGACCATTGGTTTTGAGACTATTCGTGCAGGTGATATTGTCGGTGAACACACCGTTATGTTTGCCTCAGAAGGTGAAAGAGTGGAAATTACCCATAAAGCCTCTAGCCGTATGACCTTTGCTAGCGGTGCTGTGCGTGCCGCAAGTTGGCTAGTACAACATGATAAAGGCTTATTTGATATGCAGGATGTACTTGGTCTGCGCGACCTATAGTATTGCGTTTTGAATCACCATTCTACTTGGGGCGCTAGCCCGCATTTCTCGCTAGGATGATGAATTCTCATTTGATCTTTAATTTTACAGCGACAATCTTCGGTCGGAAATGTGGCCAGTATTCCACTGCCTTAGAAAACCCAC
>CAYUKF010000151.1:0-4480 GCA_964445215.1 uncultured Thiotrichales bacterium | reverse complement strand
GGCGACAGGTTGGTTCGCCAGACGTATCAATGCCAGCTTCAGTGTCAGTGCACGTCTGGCGTGGTCGCAATGGGATAATATCGACGGCGCTGACCCTGACTTATTGGTGACCAATCCAATGAATGGCATTGATATTGTGCCGACGGCGCGAACGGATTTACGTGGTGGCCGCCGTAGCGATTTAGGTGTGGGTGTTAACTATTTGGTGCGCAGTGGCTTCTTCAAGGGACATCGATTAGCGTTTGAGTATTCCCGCCCGATACAACAAAACCTCGATGGTCCACAGTTAGAAGTTGACAGCATCTTTCACATAGGCTGGCAAAAAACTTTATAGAAAGGGGCGAGGATATGTGGCAATACAAACCTATACTTCCTGACGCGTACGGTTGTGTCGGCGGGTGTGTATGTGTATAATATAGCCTATATGTAGAATCACACAGGTATTTACTATGTCTGTCGCTGTAAATATGTCAAGAAAACAAATCATGCTTGGTCAGAAACAACGGAACAAGCTTTCCAAGTTATCTGTATCGCAAGGCAAGTCAGAGTCAGAAATTGTCAGGTTGGCGATAGAAGCATTTGACCCGAACAGCAATGAACATGAAGCCACTGAGCTCATGGAGCTTGTCTCAGCAAGATTGCAGGAGGCTATTCATTCGACCAAAAAAACAAATCGCGTTGTGGCAAAAACGTTAAAACAATTACGTGTGCCAGTTTCACCGGTAGCAGTGAGCCAAGGTACTTAATGGCCACCTGGAAAAGCATATTGCTGGACACGCTCAAGCTAACAGATGAAGTTAAACGACTCAATACACAAACAGAAAAACTGTCTGACCGAATGATCGATATAGATAAACGTGTGGTCCGCATCGAAACACTGGTTGAAATATCAAAAATTAAAGCGATAACCCCAAAGAAATAAACTATGGTGTTGCATATAGAAATGCTAAACGAAAAACAAGAGTTGAGAGGCGCTACACTGTGGTGATATGACCACAACGACCTTTTCCTTGTGAAAGAAACATTGGTAAAACTGTTACGCGAGGTGCGCGCTTGCCAGATTTGTGCGGCGCATTTACCTAATGCGCCGCGACCTATTTTGGTCGTTGGCAAAACGGCGCGATTACTCATTATTGGTCAAGCACCCGGGCGTAAGGTGCATGCCACCGGCATTCCCTGGAACGACCCCAGCGGAAATCGCTTACGTGAATGGATGGGGGTGGATCGTAATACCTTTTATTCGAATCCCGCGATTGCCATTATGCCGATGGGTTTTTGTTATCCTGGCACTGGCAAATCGGGTGATTTGCCGCCGCGCAAAGAATGTGCAGAGCAATGGCATCAGCGCGTCTTAGAACAGTTACCGAATTTGCAATCCATTTTGCTCATTGGTCAGTATACGCAAAAGCACTATCTTGATGTTAAGGGCCAAACCCTGACCGATACCGTTAAGCAGTGGCGTGACTATGCGCCGCAGTATTGGCCTTTGCCACATCCTTCGCCGCGCAATCAACTGTGGTTGAAAAAGAACCCTTGGTATGAGCGCGAGCTGGTTCCTGAGTTTCGTAAGAGTGTGCAGTTTGTGTTGCAATAGGTATTTCAATCTCTGGTGTTAATCAATACGCATCATCGTAAAACCGCTACACTATTATCTTGTCTGCGTAAGATGATTACGTATTAGCAGGAAACAGTATGGTAGACCGTTCTCATTTATTACTTGTTGCTCACGGTAGTCGGCGTGAAAATGCGAATCGAGAGGTGGTAGAGCTTTGTCAGCGTTTGGCGGCCTCTGTTGAGTTTGATGTGGTGAGTGCTGCCTTTCTTGAGTTGGCTGAACCCAGTATTGCTGATGCCATCGATCAAGCCGTCGTTGCTGGTGCTATGCGCGTAGTGATATTGCCTTATTTCCTTAGCGAGGGTCGCCATGTTAGCGAAGACATTCCAATTTTGGTAGCAGCCGCGCAAGCACGACACGATACCTGTGATATTACAATGACGCCTTATCTTGGCCAGTCGCCGGCTATTGTCGATGTCGTGCAAGCGATACTTAAAGAGGGTGTCTATCTTGATGCTGGGCCTGAGCAGGCCAAACCAAAGCTACGTGTTGTTGGTTTGCGCTCTGTTGCCGACAGTGACTTTCCCAAGACGTGTCGTAATTGTCAGCGCAGCTATCAAACACTAGCTGAGTTTATTCGTGACACTGTTTCTACTGCGCCAGGGGCTGGGCTCAAACAGGGTTTTAATGACGATGAGCAGGCTATTGTCAAGCTGCTGCGTAATTGCCAGTGTGGTTCAACGCTCATGAGCCCGGTTCATAGTCGACGTGGTCACAGTGATTTGGCGAGCGAATGTCGTGAGCAGTTTGATATGCTTGTTACACAAATGGCTGCGACAGGACGAACGCATGAATCTGCGCGAGAAGATTTGCGTCAAGTCATTACGGGTGGCTATGGCGACATTCTTGAACAGTTGAAAAAAATCTCGAGGCCGCGCCGTCCTAGCTAGACAGCTGTTAGATGCTAGGCGCCGATAATGCCTGGCACTTCAATTTCAATCGGTAATTTCTTCTCGATTTCTTCAGCCTTGGCGTCGCGAACCCCCGTTACTTTAATATCATAATGTAACGTCATCCCCGCCCAAGGGTGGTTGCCATCAGCCGCTATGTTGCCATCTTCAATGCCAACAACGCGAAAGCGGTGAAAACCCGTATTGCTAGGCAGGTCGAAGGTCATACCAATTTCAGGCTCTTCGTCACCCATGTCGAATTTGTCGATGCCAAACACGCGCAATAATTCCGGACTGTGTTCGCCATAGGCATCAGCGGGGGCAATGGCAACGCTAAACTCATCGCCGCTCTTACGGCCTTCCAAGGCTTTTTCCAGGCCGACGATCAGTGCGCCATGACCATGGACATAGCTACGATCTTCATCGACTTCCATTAAGATATTATCATCATCATCTTTTAATGTGAATTGAAAATACCCCACGCGATTTTTTTCGATGGTGATGTCATTGTCCATTGTCATTGCCCTGGTTTTGGTGACTGCATTAAGAAATAATGCAGCAGTTTACTGGTTTCAGGCTACCTTTCAAGTTTCGTTCGCCCAATCCTGCGGTTTTAAGAAGGTCTCATAGAGCTCGGCCTCAGGTGTTCCAGCCTCAGGCTGAAAATTATATTGCCAGCGCACCAGTGGTGGTAGCGACATTAATATTGATTCAGTCCGGCCACCCGTTTGCAGACCAAATAGCGTGCCGCGGTCATAGACCAGATTAAATTCGACATAGCGGCCACGACGATAAAGCTGAAACTGACGTTCTTTATCGTCAAAAGGAGTATCTTTGCGGCGCGCAATAATAGGCCGATAGGCTTCAAGAAAATGGTCACCAATGCTACGCATAAAAGCAAAGCATTGCTCAAAACCACCGTCGTTTAAATCATCAAAGAAAAGCCCGCCGATACCGCGCGGTTCGTTACGATGCTTGAGAAAAAAGTATTCATCACACCACTTCTTGTATTTAGGATAAACCTCATTACCAAAGCTGGCACAGGCTTTACGCGCGGTTTGATGCCAATGGATGGCATCTTCTTTAAAGCCATAATAAGGCGTTAGGTCAAAGCCACCGCCAAACCACCAGATAGGGTCTTCGCCATCTTTTCCTGCGATGAAAAAACGAATATTGGCGTGCGAGGTGGGTGCATAAGGGTTGTTAGGGTGCATGACGAGGGAAACCCCCATCGCTTCAAAGCGGCGGCCGGCTAATTCGGGCCGATGTGCAGTGGCCGACGCAGGCATGCTCTCGCCCATGACGTGCGAGAAATTAACACCGCCTTGTTCAAAGACATTGCCGTTATTGAGTACGCGACTGCGACCACCACCGCCTTCATCACGTAACCATGAATCTTCCAGAAACTGGCCGCTACCATCTTCTTGCTCAAGTTCGTTACAGATTCGATCTTGCAAGCCAAGCAAGTATTGCTTGACCGTTGCGGTATTTGGGATTTCCATTATTTTGTCTAACTCGCTCTTATTATTTCATCGCTTATAGCATCAATGATGATACTGGGTTGCGCCAGCCCACCCGTTGCGCCATGCACGATTTTATCAATGCCAACAAGTTTGCGCCTGACCGCAAGGCTGTTACGCGCCGGAGATTGGCCTTTACGATTGGCGCTGGTCGAGACTAAGGCGCAATCGCAGCTTCGGCACAGCGCTGCTGCAATAGGATGGGCTGTGATGCGCACGGCAATTTTATCATGCTTGCCGCATAGCCAGGCGGGCGTGTGCTGCGCTTTGGGTAGCAACCATGTTACTGGCCCAGGCCAGGTTTTTTCTATCTTCTGATAGATAGAATGAGGTAGCTCGCCAATATAGGGCTGAAGTTGGCCAAAATCTGCGGCAATGAGAATCAGACCTTTATCAGGCGGTCGTTGCTTTATAAAAAGCAGCCGCATTACGGCAAGATAATCCATAGGGTTACA
>CAYUKF010000150.1:0-4550 GCA_964445215.1 uncultured Thiotrichales bacterium | reverse complement strand
CGTATGACCACGCATCCGATTGAGTTTGATATGTACTACAGCTTGTAAATAGCGCGCAGCCTACCCCCACGCTTTCGCGGAGCCTGCCCCGTGTTTAACACGGGGGCAAGCTCTTTTGGGGTACAACTGCTGCTAAATGTGTATAAAAAACCCCACCATATTCTATATGGATGGGGCTTTTTTATAGCCAAAAATCAAGCAAAACTGTGAACTCTGACCTTGAGACTGAATCCACACTAGCGTATGTTGATATCCATGCGCTACCTTATCTTAATAATCAGCTCAGCCTTCATTAGCCTGGCACTTATCGGTTTACTGGTCAGCCCACTGATACTGGCTGATACTATTTATCAGTCTACTGGCCCTGATGGCAGCATCACCTTTTCCGATAGCCCAAGTGATGGCGCCAAGGAAATCAAACTAAAACCGCTAACAATCTATAATGCTAAAGAAGCCAGTGGTAACAATAAAACCGCGGTTAATCCCGCTACCACCACCGACCCTAAAGCCAATAATGACGGCAACTATAAAGAGTTTACGATTACTAGCCCGGCTAACGGTGCAACACTACAAACCGGTGATGCTGGCAATACGGTAATCCAAACAAAGATTGAGCCACCCTTGCGCGTAAAGAAAGGTCATCGCTTATCGATATTAGTCGATGGTGGCCAGCTCGACTATGCCACATCAGCAAGCAGTATCAGCCTGAGCAACCTTAATCGTGGCTCCCACAGTGTTCGTGCGGTGATTATTAATCAACACGGCGACATTGTTCAGCTTTCAAGTAATAGCGTTACCATTCACGTTAAACGTGCGTCTGTTTTTGCGCCCTCCAATCCACGTAATCCAGCAAACCAATAGCAGACTCGACCGCTGTTCAAACTCGCAGATTATTGTGCTTTGCATTTCCCCTGCCTGCTAATATGCACTATCATGGTGCAATTAACGTTGCGATTAAAAACTCTCTTTAAGTCAAAATTTTGCAGCACAAAAAATACGATTTTTTTAACATATTGATATTTAAAGACTTTTAAGCTCTAACTTGAAGGAAAAAACACCATAATAAGAATTCCTTACAAACGGCAAGGAAGAAGACACGCTGGCTATCAAATTGCACTCGTCATGACATGCCTCGCTCTCCAACTGCATTAAACCTGCTTTGGCCCGTTCTCGATAACCTGAGTACAGCGGTGCTGGCTTTTGATGAAGAGCTGAGACTGCTGTTCATTAACCCGGCAGGTGAAAACCTACTAGCAATGAGCCGTAAGCAAGCGGAAGGCATGCTACTTAGTCAACTCATGCCACGAGCAACTGAGTTCACTGAAAAACTTAAGAATGCGTTAGCACAAGGACATATGTTTACTGAGTATCAAATCAGCTTGCCGGTCAATGGCACACACGATATCGCCATCGACTACACGGTGACGCCTTTTGGTCAAACAGCGGGCCAACAATGTTTACTATTAGAGCTAAATGATATCGACCGACACGCACAAATCACGCGTGAAGCACATCGCCTCGCGCAATACGAAATTTCACGCGAAGTCGTGCGTGGCCTTGCCCATGAGATTAAAAACCCTTTAAGCGGTTTACGTGGCGCAGCACAACTGCTTGAAAGCGAATTGCCTGACCCGGCTTTAAAAGAATATACCGACGTTATTATCAGTGAAGCAGATCGGCTGAAAAACCTGCTTAACCGTATGCTAGGCTCCAATACATTGCCGCATAAAGAAGCAATCAATGTTCACCAGGTGCTCGAACATGTGCGCACACTGGTACTTGCTGAGGCACAAGACAAGCTCATTATTAAGCGTGATTACGACCCCAGCATTCCGCTGCTGTATGTCGATGCTGACCAAATGGTGCAGGTTGTCCTTAACATTACACGCAATGCGGCACAAGCCTTAAAAGGTGATGGCACCATTACCTTTAGTACACGTACAGATCGCCACATCACTATCGGTGGCAAACAGCATAAGCTTATATTACGCCTGAAAATTCACGACAACGGTCCGGGCATTGCCTCCGATATGGTCGAAAAAATCTTTTACCCCATGGTCAGTATGAGCGGCAATGGCAGCGGTTTGGGCCTCTCTATTGCGCAATCACTATTGCATCAGCACGGTGGCGCTATCGAATGCACCAGCGAACCTGAAAATACTGTTTTTAGTATCACCTTGCCCTTGAAAATAGGGGAGACAGAACATGAGCACGACTAATGTTTGGGTGATCGACGATGACCGATCAATCCGTTGGGTGTTAGAAAAAGCATTAACCCGTGCACAAATGAGTGTCACAACCTTTGACAATGCCAATAATGTGCTAAAAAAATTAGCACTGCAAACACCCGACGCCATCATTGCCGATATCCGCATGCCAGGTATGAGCGGCCTTGACTTGCTAGAGGGCATACACAGCAGTTACCCAGAACTCCCCGTCATTATTATGACCGCGCATTCTGATCTCGATAGTGCAGTATCAGCCTATAGTGGTGGTGCTTTTGAATATCTAGCTAAGCCCTTCGACATTGATGATGCGATTGAGTTAGTCCAGCACGCCGTTGAACAACATCAAAATACAAAAGCCCTCCAATCAAAATCAACGCCTGAGCCCTCCAGTGAACACCCTAGCGAAATTATCGGTGAAGCACCGGCCATGCAAGAGGTCTTTCGCGCGATTGGTCGCTTATCGCGCTCTAATGTTAGCGTATTAATTAACGGTGAAACCGGAACTGGTAAAGAACTCGTTGCCGCCGCATTACATCGACATAGTCCACGCGCTAGTGGGCCATTCATCGCCTTGAATATGGCGGCTATTCCACGTGACTTATTAGAATCTGAATTGTTTGGCCACGAGCGTGGTGCATTCACTGGCGCCAATAACCAACGTAAAGGACGCTTTGAACAAGCGGATAACGGTACCTTGTTTCTCGATGAAATCGGCGATATGCCAAGTGAACTGCAAACACGTTTATTACGTGTGCTGGCTGACGGTGTGTTCTATCGTGTTGGTGGCCACACCCCAATCAAAGTTGATGTTCGCATTATCGCAGCGACCCATCAAAACCTTGAAGACTTAGTTAACGAAGGCCGCTTTCGCGAAGATTTGTTTCATCGCCTCAATGTGATTCGTGTGCATATTCCCTCGCTGCGCGAGCGCCGTGAAGACATCCCCTTGCTGTTAGAACATTTCCTTAAAATTGCTGCCCGCGAACTTAACGTTGATAGCAAGGTTCTCGAAAAAGGCGCGCGTGATTTACTCATACGCCTCGATTGGCGCGGCAATGTTCGGCAACTTGCAAATACCTGTCGCTGGCTAACAGTAATGACTCCGGGTCAAAATATACGCATTGAAGACTTGCCGCAAGAATTGAAAAAAGAAACAGAGCTAGAATCAACCAACAACGGTAGTGAACAAAACTGGCAACAGATATTACAACGCTGGGCAGAATTAAAACTGGCTCAAGGTGACCAACAAATACTTGAAGAAGCCATACCAGAGTTTGAACGCATTATGATCGAAACGGCCTTACGACACTCAGGTGGGAAAAGGCAGGTTGCCGCGAAACTTTTAGGCTGGGGGCGTAATACGCTGACACGCAAAATTAAAGAGCTGAATTTATCAATCTAACCTGCATTCCCCACCAAGGGACGAGGTATCTGCTAGTGTCACTCATCGTTCAAACCATAAGTGATTTAGGGCTTCCTTAGCTAACATACCAAACACCACTCGTTATCTGACAATCTACGGCATCAAGAATAATATGAACACTTAAGCCGACACCCACAACACGTGTCTTGGCGGGTATTAATGCCGCCACATAGAACACCATAGGCACTAATGTATGCAAAGGATGAAAACCAATACTGCAACGACCCGGATCGTAGATTGGCTCAGCCAACAAATGATCTATATCAATCGCAATACCAGCCAGCATTAATACATAGCTAATGCGCCATGTTTTAGGATAGAAAATAACCGCCAACACAAGCGGTATTAAAATATGTAATGCAATATGTGAAATTATGCAATCCCCAGACAAAGTAGGCGGGCACTACAATCTCTCGTTGACCGCAACTAAATTATAATGTGTGGTTTATTGCGCTCGAATCACTTAAGCAGGCTTACATGTCATTAACGCATTTTTCAAAAATGCATCCAGATACGCGCATTATCCGCTAGCTATTTAACTGCAATGCACCTATCAACTCAGCTACCGAATTCATATTATGTCTTTGCAAGTAGTCAATAATGCCGTCATTGATTTTTCTGCAAACTAGTGGATCATAAAATAATGCCGTGCCCACCCCTACAGTGGTTGCACCCGCAAGCATAAACTCAATAGCATCGGCGGCATTAGTCACACCACCTTGGCCTATAATCGGAATGTTATGTGCCTTACACACTTGGTAAACCTGGTGTACTTTAAGCAGGGCTATTGGCTTTATTGCAGGGCCAGATAAACCACCCTGGTTATTGCCAATAATGGTTTGTTGCTTCTCTGCATCGATGGCCATGCCCATTAGTGTGTTAATCACCGCAAAGCCATC
>CAYUKF010000149.1:0-4599 GCA_964445215.1 uncultured Thiotrichales bacterium | reverse complement strand
GTTGATCATCCGCATGGCGGTGGTGAAGGCCGTACTTCTGGTGGCCGTCATCCTGTTACGCCGTGGGGTGTGCCAACAAAAGGTTATAAGACCCGTAAAAACAAGCGTACAGATGATCTCATCGTGCGTCGTCGTAATCGTAAGTAATGTCACAACCCTAAATAGCTAAGTATATTAAAGAGGATATAACGTGCCACGTTCAATCAAGAAAGGGCCTTTCATCGATCTTCACCTTAGAAAAAAGGTGGATGAGGCGGTGGCTAGTAATAATCGTCGCCCGATTAAAACCTGGTCTCGTCGTTCAATGGTTACCCCTACCATGGTGGGCTTAACGATTGCGATTCATAACGGGCGCCAACATGTGCCGGTATTGATTTCTGAAAACATGGTTGGTCATAAGCTGGGTGAGTTCTCGGCAACGCGTACTTATCGTGGCCATGCCGGCGATAAGAAAGCGAAATAACGGAGCTCGGTATACAATGAAAACACCGGTAATAAAATGAAAACATTGGCACGTTTACGTCATAGCCGCATCTCGGCTCAAAAGGCAAGGCTGGTTGCAGACCAGATTCGTGGTTTGCCAGTTGACCGTGCGTTACAAGTCCTCACTCTTAGTCCGAAGAAGGGTGCAGGCATTATTAAGAAAGTGCTTGAGTCTGCCATTGCTAATGCAGAACATAATGACGGTGCTGATATCGACGATCTTAAAGTTGAAACAATTTACGTTGATGAAGCAGCCACATTCAAACGGTTTCGCGCGCGTGCAAAGGGTCGTGGAAATCAAATATTGAAACGTAACAGCCATATTACTGTGGCTGTTGTCGACTAAAGTTAAAGAGAGCAAATTATGGGTCAAAAGGTTCATCCTATTGGAATACGGCTTGGTATCGTCAAAGATTGGACGTCTAAGTGGTATGCTAATTCAAGTGACTATGCGGATAATTTGTACGCTGATCTTAAGGTGCGTGAGTTTCTCAAGAAAAAGTTATCACAAGCATCGGTCAGTCGCATCCAGATTGAACGCCCAGCTAAAAATGCACATATCACAATACATACGGCTAGGCCCGGTATCGTGATTGGTAAAAAAGGCGAAGATGTAGAGGCTCTACGTAAAGAAGTGGGTGCGATGATGGGTGTGCCTGTGCATATCAACATCGAAGAGATTCGTAAGCCAGAGTTGGACGCGCAACTGGTAGCGGAGAGTGTTGCTCAGCAGATTGAGCGTCGTATTATGTTTCGCCGCGCCATGAAGCGTGCGGTACAAAACACGATGCGCCTTGGTGCGCAGGGTATTAAAATTAGGGTAGGCGGTCGCTTAAACGGTGCGGAAATTGCTCGTAGCGAGCGCTATCACGAAGGCCGCGTGCCTTTGCATACGTTACGTGCTGATATTGATTATGGTTTTGCAGAAGCTCTCACCACTTACGGCATTATTGGCGTTAAGGTTTGGATCTTCAAAGGCGAGATATTTGCCAGTGAGCCGCAAGAAGCAGACGCGAACCCGGTGGCCGCAAAGTAATAGCGGGCAGCCCGAATTTTTTGGAAATTGACAAATGTTACAACCTAAACGTACAAAATTTAGAAAACAGTTTAAAGGCAGAAACCGTGGCTTAGCGACGGTTGGAAACGCCGTAAGCTTTGGCGAATTTGGCCTTAAATCGACAGGGCGTGGCCGTATTACTGCGCGTCAAATCGAAGCGGCTCGTCGCGCTATGACGCGCTATATTAAGCGTGGTGGTAAAATCTGGATCCGTATTTTTCCAGACAAGCCAATTACCAAGAAACCGTTAGAAGTACGTATGGGTAAAGGTAAAGGTAATGTTGAATATTGGGTGTCTCAGATTCAGCCTGGCCGCATGCTTTATGAGATGGAAGGTGTAACTGAAGAGATTGCGCGTGAAGCTTTTAAATTGGCGGCAGCTAAATTGCCGGTTCAAACCACATTCGTTTCACGGACAGTAATGTAATGACTACGACAGAATTACGAGCCAAAGACCTAGCCGGCCTTAATGCTGAGTTAATAGACTTGCTTAAAGAGCAGTTTAACTTGCGCATGAGTAAAGGTGCTGGCCAGCTGGGGCAAACTCACTTGATACAACAGGCGCGTCGTAATATTGCCCGTGTTCGCACGGTTATTACTGAGAAATCGGCCAATAAATCGAGGGCGTCTAATGAGTAAAGAAGAAAAGAATAAAACCGTGCGGACCTTGGTCGGTAAGGTGACCAGTGACAAAATGGATAAGACGATTACCGTATTGATTGAGCGTAAGATCCCTCATCCTGTTTATAGTAAGTTTATTAAGCGTTCGACAAAAGTTCATGTACACGATGAAAATAATGAAGGGCAAGTTGGTGATACGGTTTCTATTGCCCAGTGTCGCCCGATGTCTAAATCAAAATCGTGGCGTCTGAGTAAGATTGAAAGAAAAGTCGAATCCGGTGCCGGTTAAGGCGCTTAACAGTTACAACGTGTAAAGGTAGTTTGGCATGATTCAAATGCAATCGATATTGGGCGTAGCGGACAACAGTGGTGCCCGCCGTCTAATGTGCATCAAGGTGTTGGGCGGCTCGCACCGTCGCTATGCTGGTATTGGCGATATTATTAAAGTTAGTGTGAAAGAAGCAATTCCACGTGGCAAAGTGAAGAAGGGTGAAGTGTTTAATGCCTTGGTTGTGCGTACCCGTAAAGGTGTTCGTCGTCCTGATGGGTCAATCATTCGTTTTGATGGTAACGCAGCTGTGTTGTTGAATGCGCAATTGCAGCCTATTGGTACCCGTATCTTTGGTCCGGTTACCCGTGAATTACGCAGTGAAAAATTCATGAAAATCATTTCGCTTGCTCCTGAAGTATTGTAATTACGAAGAGTTTATAGTCATGCGTAAGATTAAAAAGGGTGATGACGTGATAGTTCTCACCGGTAAAGATAAAGGCAAGCAGGGCACGGTAAGTCGTGTCATGCCTGAAGAGGCGCGCGTTATTGTTGGTGGGATTAATATGGCTAAGCGCCATACTAAAGGCAACCCTAATGCGGGTGTTGCGGGCGGTATTATTGATAAAGAAATGCCATTGCATGTTTCTAATGTTGCTATTTTTAACCCGATCACCAAGAAAGCCGATCGTGTGGGCATTAAAACACTTGAAGACGGTAAAAAAGTGCGTTATTTCAAGTCTAACAACGAAGTCGTGGACATATAAGCCATGGTCAGATTGCAACAATTTTATAACGACACCGTAGTTAAAAAACTACAAGACGAGTTCAATTATAATAGTGCTATGGAAATCCCCAGGATTAGCAAGATTACGCTAAACATGGGTGTTGGTGAGGCGATTGGTGATCGCAAAGTGATTGAACACGCTGTCAGTGATATGACAAAAATTGCTGGTCAAAAACCTATTGTTACCAAAGCACGAAAATCTATTGCTGGCTTTAAATTACGTGAAGACTGGCCAGTGGGTTGTAAAGTGACGCTACGTCGTGAGCGTATGTATGAATTTTTGGATCGCCTGGTTTCTGTGGCGATTCCACGTATTCGTGATTTTCGTGGCTTAAGTGGCAAAGCATTTGACGGTCGTGGTAACTACAGTATGGGCGTTAAGGAGCAGATTATGTTCCCTGAAATTGATTACGATAAAATTGATACGATTCGTGGTTTAGATATTACGATTACAACAACGGCACGTACTGATGATGAAGGCCGTGCGTTGTTAGCAGCATTTAATTTCCCAATTAAGAGTTAGTTTTATGGCTAAAAAGTCAATGATACATCGCGATGTTAAGCGCCGAAAAATGGTTGCACGATTTGCAACGAGGCGTGCTGAGCTTAAAGCAAAACTGAAAGATCTTTCTTTGCCTGATGAAGAGCGTGAAGCAGCGCAAAGGAAATTTCAGTCACTGCCGCGTGATTCAAGTCCATGCCGTATTCGTAACCGTTGCCGGCTTAGTGGTCGTCCTCATGGTGTTTATCGTAAGTTCGGCCTTGGTCGTAACAAATTAAGAAAAGCAGCTATGCGTGGTGATGTGCCTGGCTTGGTTAAGGCCAGTTGGTAGTCACGACAACTTGCCCGCTTTTGTGAGTTATTAGGATAAAGTAAAAATATGAGTTTCTCCGATCCCATTGCAGACTTATTAACACGCATTCGTAATGCGCAGATGGTGTCAAAACCAACTGTCAGCATGCCTGCCTCGAAAGAGAAAAAGGCCATTGCAGATGTGTTGCTAGACGAAGGTTATATCTCTTCGGCTGAAATCGATACGACGGGTGATTTCCCTGCCTTAAACATTGGTTTAAAGTATTACGAAGGTAAGCCGGTTATTGATGAAATTAAGCGAGTCAGTCGTCCTGGTTTGCGTATATATAGAGGTAAAGGTGACCTGCCAGTAGTTAAAGCGGGTTTGGGTATTGCGATTGTGTCCACTTCCAAAGGCGTAATGACAGCGAAAGCTGCAGTAGCCCAGGGTGAAGGTGGCGAAGTGCTTTGTACTGTTGCCTAGGGTCTGTTAACACGATAAACATGGTAGCGTTGCCGCCCCAAATCGGGCCAGGCAAGGCGCGAGGAGAGAGATTTAGTGGTGCTAAATGAACGACGAGTAACGCCGC
>CAYUKF010000148.1:0-4692 GCA_964445215.1 uncultured Thiotrichales bacterium | reverse complement strand
AGAATACAAAGAACTCTTTGGAAAATAAATGGACAATAGCCGAATAGATAATACCCTGGCCTTAGCAATAGAGCTCATCGCCAAGCCTTCAGTCACCCCAAAAGATGAAGGCTGCCAGGCATTACTAAAATCACGCTTAGAACCTCTAGGCTTTACCTGTGAAGACATGCCGTTTGCTAATGTTAGCAATCTTTGGGCGCGACATGGTAGCGAAGCACCCTTACTAGTATTCGCCGGCCATACCGATGTCGTGCCACCGGGGCCGCTAGACGCCTGGAAAACACCACCGTTTGAACCCACCATCCAAAATGGCATGTTGACGGGTCGCGGTACTGCCGACATGAAATCCAGTATCGCAGCAATGGTCACTGCCTGTGAACGCTTTGTCGCCGACAATCCTAACCACAAAGGTTCTATCGGCTTACTGATTACCAGCGATGAAGAAGGCGATGCCATCAATGGCACAGTCAAAGTCATCGAAGCCTTGCAAGCACGCAATGAACATATCGACATGTGCATTGTTGGCGAACCTACCAGCGACAACCACGTCGGCGACACCATCAAAAATGGTCGTCGCGGCTCACTCGGCGGCAAACTGACTATTCAAGGCACACAAGGCCATGTCGCCTATCCACACCTCGCTGCCAACCCGGTACACCTTGGCGTCGCCGCCCTTGCCGAACTTAGCACTATAGAATGGGATCAAGGCAACGACCACTTCCCTGCCACCACCTTTCAAATTTCTAATATCCATGCTGGCACTGGTGTCACCAATGTTATTCCAGGTGAAATGGAAGTGATTTTTAACCTGCGTTTCTCAACCGAACTGACACCCGATACCATTAAAACCCGCATCATTGAAGTCCTGGATAAACATCAACTCGATTACGAAATAAAATGGCAACTATCGGCCAAACCCTTCATTACCGAACAAGGTGAATTAATCGATCAGACTATTACAGCAATCAAAGAAATCACCAACATCGACACCAAACTCTCCACCGAAGGCGGCACTTCCGATGGCCGTTTTATCGCCCCCACCGGTTCACAAGTGATCGAACTCGGCCCCGTCAACGCCACCATCCACAAAATCAATGAACAAATCGACATTAAGGCACCAAATATTCTATCGTCAATCTACCAACGAATCATGGAAAAATTACTAACATAAATAAGAGACCCCACCATAGATGAAGACAAAGCAGGCTATAAATAATCCAATGCCTACTCTAACGAATCCAGTTTAACCACCTCTATTCCCTTAATCGCCTTGCGTGGCACATTGGCTTTGGGGATTAACGCACGTATTAGGCCGTGGCGTGCGGCTTAAATTCTGCACACCTGAACTTTTTTAAAACAAGAAAATAAACCCGGAAGTAAAAACAAATAGTGCGCCGGTAATATTATTTATATGGTAAGTATGCTGATTCCAGATACTACGCGTACTTACCCAATTATCATTGGCGGCTTCGAAAGCACGAAGCCCACTGCTTGTGCTCCCCGTAGAACCGACCAGTATTTCTGCATGACCATCGGCATCAATGTCTACAACGACGAGATACTCTAAGGTTGTACCAGGTGTGTTTTCAATAATGTTATCGACTATTTTCACGCTATCAATATGTTGCTGATATGGAAGAAAGCGGCGGGATATAACATTGTTCATAATGTGTACCATGTGGCCCTCGCTTTGCCGTGTCGTCTGATTTTTCCGGCGCTCACCAGTTCACGCAGTCGCAGCTTAATCGTATTTCTGTTGGCGCCGGTTGCCTCGGTAATTTGCACAATATTTCGGCGACCATGGGTGCGTAACAGGGCAAGAATTTTTAGGGAAATTTCAGGCAATTCGGCATCGTCATCACCGGCAATCTGATCACGGTCCAGTCGCTGTGCCAGATTGTTTTTCTGTTTTTTAAGGCAGCGCAGGAAGAAACCCACCCATGGCTCCCAGTCGGGGGCATCGCCTTTTAGCGTGGTTTGAGTGCGGCGCAGGGCTTTGTAATAAAGGTCTTTGTTTTCTTCGATCACACTTTCAAGTGAGGCGTAAGGGACATAATCATATCCTGCTCGAAGCAGCAGCAATGTGGTCAACACACGGGACAGGCGACCATTGCCATCTTGAAACGGATGGATAGCGAGAAATGTCACTACGAATACAGCAATAATTAACAGCGGATGCAGTGCTTCTTCATCAATTACTTTGACGGTCCAGGCAACCAGCTCTTCTATTTCGCGGGGCGTATCAAAGGGCGTAGTCGTTTCAAAAATAACACCTATCTCATGACCATCAGCGTCAAAAGCAACCACATGATTGTCGAGTGTCTTATAGGCTCCGCGATGGTGCTCATCCTTATGGCTGTACCGCAACAATGTTTGATGAAGCTGGCGAATATGGTTTTCTGTAAGCCGCAAGTCGGCAAAAGCCTCGAACACAAGATCCATGGCATAGGCATAACCCGCCACTTCCTGTTCATCACGGGATTCGAAAGAAGTTTTACCTAAACCCGACAACAGAGTTTCAACTTGCGCATCGGTCAGCTTTGCGCCTTCAATACGGGTTGAAGAACCAACACTCTCAACCGTTGCCACTTTGCGTAAAGCAGACAATCGTTCAGGAGACAGATTTTCCAAGGCCTGCCAACGGCCTTTGAATTCATCAATCTCCGCAACAAGCTTCACAATATCTGGTGTCAAATAAAGGTTTGGGTCTTTCATAGGGCTCCATACCCAATAACTTACCCTATAATACCCAATTTAATCCGCTAAACCAAGGGCAAAATATGTCTCAAGCGTCCGGCTCGTTTGCACCCCGAGGGTACGTTGCTTAAGGCAAGTAACAAAAAATCAGGGATGTGTTTGATTGAGGCGGAAAACACCACCAATACGTTCGCCTTAACAAGTTTTTCACTAAGAGTCAGCACTTTATGCAGAGAAAACCAGGGTAGTTTTAACCCTTTTAACTTGTTGTCAATCGCCTCGTACAAAAGGGTTAAAATATGAAAGATGACTGGCTGGTAGCAGGCTTATCAATCACCAAACCAGCAACAAATAAAAAAGGCAAGACAAAGCAGGCTATAAATAATCCAATGCCTGCTCTAACGAATCCAGTTTAACCACCTCTATCCCTTTAATCGATTTACGTGGTGCATTGGCTTTAGGGATTAACGCACGTGTTAGGCCGTGGCGTACGGCTTCTTTAAGACGTTCTTGACCATTGGCAACGGGGCGTAGCTCGCCACCCAAACCCAGTTCGCCGAAGATGACTGTTTTTTCTGGTAGGGGTTTGTTTTTATAACTGGACAGCACTGCCATAACGACGGCGAGATCGGATGCGGTTTCAGTAATGCGCATACCGCCGACTACGTTCACAAATACATCATCACCATGCAAACTGGTACCACCATGGCGATAAAGTAAAGCCAACAACATGGCTAAACGGTTGCCATCTACACCCAAGGCAACACGCCGCGGTAAGGGACTGTCTGCAACCAGCGCTTGCACTTCAACCAGGATGGGACGACTGCCTTCACAGGTAACGGTAATTGCGCTGCCTGCTACGGGGTTTTCGTGCTGCGATAAAAAAATTGCTGAGGGATTGCTGACCGGTTTCAGCCCCTGCTCGGTCATGGCGAATAAGCCTACTTCGTTGACTGGACCAAAGCGATTTTTCACGGAGCGTAAAACACGATAACGGCTGCTGGCATCGCCCTCAAAATAAAGCACTGTATCTACCATATGCTCTAATACACGAGGACCAGCGAGATTGCCTTCTTTGGTGACATGGCCAGCGATCAATACAATACAACCATTGCGTTTGGCAAATTGCACCAGACGGGTGGTGCTTTCACGCACCTGC
This sequence comes from uncultured Thiotrichales bacterium, assembly GCA_964445215.1. Lineage (GTDB taxonomy): Bacteria > Pseudomonadota > Gammaproteobacteria. The sequence goes on along the minus strand of CAYUKF010000148.1, from coordinate 836 downwards.
GCAACAGAACCCGGCGCTGATGATAATGACTCACTAAATATAGTTTGTATTGAGTCAACAATTACCATGCTGGGTTGTTCTTTTTTAATCTGCGTGAGAATACGTTCAACTGAGGTTTCGGCGAGCAAGCGTACATTGCTATTGGCGACGCCAAGACGGTGGGCACGTAGAGAGACCTGCGCTAAGGATTCTTCACCCGTGACATACAAAGAAGGCTCTGCACTACCGAGACAAACAGAGGCTTGCAATAATAAGGTGGACTTGCCAATACCCGGGGCACCACCAATTAACACAACGCCGCCTGCTACCAGACCACCACCCAGCACGAGATCCAGCTCACTAATCGTGGTGCTAATATAACTGTTGGCTTTTGGGCTAATTTCAGCCAGCGAAACCACTTCGCTTTTTGCGGCGGCATAACCAACAAAACGTGAGCTTGTTGAGATGACGGCTTCTTCTATGAGCGTATTCCAACTGCCACACGATGGACACTGGCCTACCCATTTGGGGTTACCTGCACCACATTCGTTGCAAACGTATACCGATTTATTTTTTGTTGCTATAGCCATGAATAAACCAGGGAATTCCTAAGGAGCCTCTGATTTATTCTGGACGAAGTAGATTGTGGCTGAAATATTCAGATTTAAGGCGCAAATTGCAGGCAATAGTGGTGCTATTGTCAAGATTTGCAACGTAGAAGCTGGATATTTCAGGCATAAGATACGAGTTCATGAATAAATCAGAGGTTCCCTAACTATATTTGAAATTAACTCTACGCGTGACGCCACACAGTAGCTCATAAGGGATTGTCTTGGCGTGCTGCGCCACCTCTTCTA
>CAYUKF010000147.1:0-4707 GCA_964445215.1 uncultured Thiotrichales bacterium | reverse complement strand
TCTAATGTTTGAATGCTGCCTTCGGTACGAACCAGCAAAGCTTCTTCGCCGTCGTTAAGTCGGCCAGCACCGTCATTACGATTGTTTTGTTGCAATGCAGTACGCAAGTTATCGATCGAAATATCAAGTGCGCGCATTCTCGCATTGTCAGGAATAACTTCATAACTGCGTACCAGACCACCTAGTGCATTAACGTCGGCGACGCCGGTAACACTGCGCAAGGCCGGGCGAATGACCCAATCAAGGATGCCTCGGCGTTCCATAATGTCGAGCCCACCCCCTTCAATGGTGAACATGAACATTTCACCTAACGGTGTTGTCAGCGGCGCGATGCCACCGGAGATATCAGCGGGCAAATCGCCCCAAATGGCGCTGAGACGTTCGGCGACCTGTTGTCGCGCCCAATAAATATCGGTGCCTTCGTCAAAGTCTACGGTAATGTCGGTCAATGCATACTTGGCAATGGATCGCAGTATGGATTGATTGGGAATACCCAGCATTTCGACTTCGATAGGTGCGGTGATACGTGTTTCGACTTCCTCCGGCGTCATACCAGGCGCCTTAACGATGATCTTGACCTGGGTGGTAGAGACATCGGGAAAGGCATCTATTGGTGTATGCATAAAGGCATACCAACCGCCACCTATAATCAATGCAATGACTATCATCATTAACATGCGCTGAGTTAGCGCGAACTGAATAATGCGACCCAACATTATTCGCCTCCCAACCAGGCTGCTTTAAGTGCAGACGTACCCGCTACAGCAATTTGTGTCTGAGCAGAGAGTTCGGTATTAATAATTAGCGCATTGGCTTCTTCACCGGCCACGGTAATTGCTACTGGCAAAAACCCACCTTCTTGTAACGAGAAGACATAGCTACTACCCGCGGAATGAATTACCGCGCTGCGTGGCACACGGTAATTATTTTTTTCTGATGCAATAGTTAGTTGTACTTGCAAAAATTGGCCAGGCCGCAGTTTTTCTGCGCCTTCGTAAATCTCGGCACGAATCAGCACGCCCTGGTCAACACCATGAACCATTTTTCCGATGGTGACAATCGAGCCCGACACATTAACGGAGGGAATAATAACAGCCTGACCTAACTGTATATTTGCCAACTTTTCAAGAGGCACATGAACTTCCAGCCATAATGGTTTTAAACTGGCTATTTTGTATAAGGGATCGGCAGCTTGTATGCGATTGCCGGCAGTTGTCATTTGTTCAAGCAATACGCCATCAAATGGGGCGATAACCGTAAGCGAACTATCGAGTTTGCGATTAGATTTTAGCGCCTGCAAAGCCTGTTTATCCATACCGGACAGTTCAAGCATTTGTTTTATCCGAGACACGGTAGTTAATAACTGCTGGTACTGTGCTCTTGATTCCAGTAAACGGCGTTCGGCAATAATACCTTCTTTTTGCAACTGCTGATCACGGTCATAATTGCTTTTTGCCAATTGATACCGCGTGTAGGCCTCCAGGTAGTCACTTTGTAGTGCCAACAGTGCAGGACTTTTAATTCTGGCCAGCGCCTGCCCTTTTTTTACCACTTCGCCTTCAGCGACTAACAAGGTTTCAACCAGCCCTTGTTGTGTTGCAGTAACGATATGCAGTTGTGCATTGGGTACTGCGACTTTGCCGGGCAAGTTGGCACTGGTACGGCTAGTGGCAACTTGCATTAGTGCCGTTTCGATATTCATAAACTGACGCTGCTGCTCGGTAAAAGGGATTAGCTCAGCGGCAACGGTTGGTAGCGTGATCGCAAACAATAAAATTGAGAAAAGGGTTTTCATTCTGGTATAACTCCAAGTGCCTGGTTATGGCGTGCAACAGCGCGACCTTGTTCAAGTTGTCGTATCTTTAAATTTCGTGCGGATGTCAGCGCCTGATTATGTGCTTGCAGCAAGGTGAATAAATCGCTTTCACCCAGGTCAAATGCACGTTGCGTCAAACGCAGCCCTTCAGCAGCAAGTTGCTGCTGTTGTTGTGCCAGCTTAAGTGTTTGTGCTGTACGTTGTTTCTCACTGACAGCCGTAATCAATTGTTTTTCAAGTTCGCGCTTTAATCCTGCCTGGCTGATCTGTTGTTCCGTCAACTGCCTTTCAGCATTGGCTATTCTTGGTGCTGACTGACTGCGTAGACCCAGTGGCAGGCTCACCTCCAGCGTCAAAATTGTGTTAACGGGCTGTCCACTTTGCCCGCGCTCATTTCTGGTGCCTAAGGCGAGAATTGGATTAGCACGCTTTTCATGACGCACCTGGTTACTTTGTGCTCGCGCTCGGTCTATGCGATAACTGGCAGCAAGCAGTGTCGGATGTTGATCGGGCAGGCTAGCGCCCTCAACATTCTGTTCAAGAATATTTTCGGGCACTTCGCTTAAACCCGTTAACATACGATATTGCTTGCGCAGTTCATCGAGGTTCGCAGTCGCTGTGGCCAACGTAATTTCCCGAGCGAGGGTTTCTTTGCGCGCCAGTATGTGATCAGTGACTGCAAGCTCACCGGCTTTTACGCGCTTATCGATATCTGTTTCCAGTGCCTGAGCGCTATCTACAGCAGAACGAGCTAGGGTGACTTCAGCTTCAGCGATCTTGGCTGACCAAAGCAGTTCCCGAACCTCACCACTGACGCGCCATTTATAAAACCGGGTGAGTGACATAGCCTCCTTATCAGTGGCATCGGCCACCTCTATACGCCGCGAGCGTTGACCAGGCAACCAGAGCGGCAATTGCACACTACCAGCCCAATCCTGAAATCCGAGGTTGTCTGTCAAGGTATCGTTTTCATGGATAACAGTAAGAGCAGGGTTATCTGCCAGCAGACTGGATGCCTGTTGACGAATGGCATTGCCTTGCTGGTTTATTGCCGCAGGCAAAATCCGCTCCGGATAACGCTCAAATGCGGCATCAACCACCGTTGGCAACAACGGAGTTGCAGGTATGGTTTCAGCAATAGTTGCTGTACTCAGTAATAAAAGCACGGAGAGGACGGCATTTATTTGTTTGTTTATAACCATGATCATTCCTTAAAATTGCCTATTTCTATAGGTAAGATTAATAGCACCGGAAGCCTAAGCCTAGGAAAGCTCTAATGTGTCATACGCCAACATCTGATGGCTAACACCTTCATCTCATCACCCATTCTGCCCAGACACATCAGAGGTTCTCTAAAGCCTGTTAACACTAAGGCAATGTGCTCTGCTGGCGCTAGTATGTAACAGAATTACCGCTTTGTTTTTACGCTATGTATCTATTTGCTATGACTTGGTTGGTACGTTATGACAGATATCTGCCTAAATCACATTGGACATATGCCGTGTACGCCAAGAAGCAGGGCATTTGTACCTCATTATTCAACTTACTGACTCTTTAAATCGGAGCCACGCATAAATATTAATCGTAAAAAGATGGTGATTTCGCAGCGCCATCCATTACCAACTATTACCAGTTTGATCAATTAACCAGAGGTTCCCCTGGCTTTAATGCTGGCACTATTTATATTTCACTTGCGATTATCAGAATTATTGGCTCTGCGACATTTGTAACGGCCAAGCAAGATAGCCATAATCGTGGCAAAACTGATCGCTATCAGCAAAGAATACGGTTCCATCTGCGCAAAATTTATACGGATATGCTTTGTGTTTACTTAAGAAAGCTCTGAACAAGCCCCTGAAGCGGCGCTGGCCGCGCACCCTCAGGGGGCTCAGAAAAAAGAAGCTCTAGCGCTCATTGACTCTGTGTAAACTGTGTTTCTTCGCTTCTTTTTGCCTTGACATCATCCCCTTGATGAACTTATTCCCTGTGTCGCTAGGCACAAAAGACCGGAAACTGCTGTCTAGTAATAATACCTGGCTGTTAAAACAAGCAATAATTATCTTCCGCCACCCATGCCGCTGCTTTTATTCATCGGCCTGTCTATCCGGCTTGAGTCCATTTTTTGATTATTTTTACCCTAAGAGTATATTGAAGCGAATATTGGGTATAGAGTCGGATAGTGACCAAAATGGCTACAACACAGTAGGCTCGTCCTAAATCTAGCAGTCCCTAGGGCTATTGTTTTTGCGAAAATTCGTCGGCCACTTTTTGTGCGGCGGCTAAATCGAGCGTGCCTTCATAAAGTGCGCGGCCACTGATGGCGCCAACAATACCTTCGTCTTCAACAGCGCATAGCTTGCGTACATCATCTATACTGCTAATACCACCTGAAGCAATCACCGGGATGGTGACGGACTGGGCAAGTTTCACTGTTGCTTCGATGTTGACACCACCCATCATGCCATCACGACTAATATCAGTATAAATAATTGCCTCAACACCATCACGCTGAAAATGCTGCGCCATATCAATGACATCATGATGTGATAATTTAGACCAGCCGTTAATGGCAACTTTACCGTCTTTAGCATCGAGACCAACGATAATGTGACCTGGAAATTCAACGCAAACATCGGCAACAAAATGCGGTTCGGTGACCGCTGTGGTGCCAATAATCACATAACTAACGCCGCTGTCGAGGTAAGCCTGGATGGTGTCGTCATCGCGAATGCCGCCACCGACCTGCACTGGAATATCGGGTACCGCATCGACGATGCGATGAATCACTTCGGCATTTGCCGGTCGTCCCTGTATTGCGCCATCAAGGTCGACAATATGCAAACGGCGCGCACCGGCCTCAACCCAACGTTGCGCCATGGCCACCGGATCGT
>CAYUKF010000146.1:0-4744 GCA_964445215.1 uncultured Thiotrichales bacterium | reverse complement strand
GCGCGATTGGTCCAAGCGTAAGGCATGATGTGGTGCTGGCTGTTCTTCAAGCCACGATTGTGCAGCGATAAACAGATCGGGAGCAGCGCGCCGAAAACGGTAAATAGATTGTTTGCGATCACCAACGATAAACACGCTTCGCTGTCGTTCGGTTTGCCCGGTAATTTCTTCAAGCAAGGGATAAAGCATCTGCCATTGTGTCGGGTTGGTATCTTGAAACTCATCAATCAAAATATGATCGATACGTTGGTCGAGCTTGTATTGTACCCAATGCGACTGCTCGCTATTGGACAAAAGTTTATACACTTGCCATTCCAAATCAGAAAAATCGAGACAGTTTTGCTCATGCTTAATAGTTTGAAAAAATGTTAGCAATTGGTTGCCAACGGTATACCAGGCATGGCTGATCATGGCTGTTTTTTCACGATACAGTCTGTCTAGTAAATCAGCGACGGTCTGTGATAGTGAATGATGCAGCGTGATAAAAGTGTCTTCGTTAGTTTCGCCCATACGTTTGGCTTGCGCCTTGCTGGGGTTTCTTTTGCGTAATGTTGGGTTTTTATCTGTTGTAAAAAATATGGCATGCAGTGTTTGCAGTTTGTCAATGTCAAACTGCATGTGTGTGAGCAAGGTATTGAGTGTAAGTGCGAACCCGCTATTTGTTTTGTTTTTGTTTTTTTCTAATAGTAATGAAAACTGCTTAAGTTGTTCACGCAGGGAATCTGATAGTGACAATGTCTCATACGATTGAGTTTCCAATTGTAATACATCACGATTTTTTCGAGTTGCGTAGGCAACAGGGTCAAGCTGGTTTTCGGTAAATGCCCACCAGTCACTGCGATGTTCAAGAAAATCGTTAAGTAAGAGTTCTTCAACACTATTTGGGTTGCTACACTCGTTGAACAAATGGTCAAGTGCAGTATTGAGGTTATTGGATGATTTTTTTCTAGCGCCATTAAGCAAACGTTGCCAAGCCTGATGTTTAAGTAGAGTGCTTGACTCCAGCAATTCAAAACCGGGGTTAATATTTGCTTCCAAGGGAAAGCGTTGTAGCAGGTCATGACAAAAGGCATGAAAGGTGGTTATTTTTACAGACTGTGGATTGAGTAACAGCGTTTCATAGAGCAATCGAGCACGCTCGCTATAAGATGAATCCAGATCAAGAGCCTGTAATTTGTCAATGAGTTGCTGCTCGTCAATAGAGGCTAATTCATAAAGCCTTTCATTAAGCCGCTCAGCCATTTCGCCAGCGGCTTTGCGAGTAAAGGTGATTGCGACAATACTATTGGGGGCGCTGCCGTCTAACAGTAAGCAGATAATCCGACTTACCAATAAATACGTTTTTCCACTTCCTGCTGAAGCAGAAACCGTAACGTTAATATGGGATTTAAGTGCTAACATCGTTTTATTGCTCTGGCTCAGATTGCCAGCTTTGTTTGCGGCAAACACCTTGAAACTCACAGTATTGACAAACACCTTCATCACCCCAGGCGGGTAATGTTGCGCCCTGATGCAGTTGTTGATGCAGTGTGTTGAGGCGTTGTTGATTGTCTTGAGTAATGTTGGCCAGGTCATCGCCTTCGATAATGGTTTCTTTGACTTTATCCCCTAGCTCAAGGTATTTGCATTGACTAACGGGACGAGACCAAAGCATGGCATAGAAAGGTAATTGCACTGATTCACCCGTCATAACCTCACTTTTCTTGGCGGTTGTTCCGGTTTTGTAGTCTATGACGGCATCGCTGTTATTGCTGGTGTCAACGCGATCGATACGCCCTTTTAGCCCGTATTGGTCTGCTGTCGGTGCTAGTTCGGTACGACATTCGCCGCCATAAAACTGCCAGCTTTCAGCGTGTTTTATTTGCCAGTCAATGTAGGTGGGTATGCCATTACGCCAGCGTTCGAGCCAAACGCGGTGCAGTGCATTATCTTCCAGGTCAGTCGCGAATACCTGTTTAGCAATATCGTTAAGGTGATCGATGCCCGCCTGGCGTGAATCTTTAGTTAGTGCTGGGGAGAAGGGTTGCGGCAACCCTTTTACCTCACTGTGAAACGCCTGCAGACAGCGATGGACGAGTTCGCCATAGTCTGATTTTTGTAATGCCTCACGTATTTGCTCAGGGGCTGACAACTGTAAGCACTGCGCGGCATAGAAGCGGTAAGGGCAGTCAATTAGTTGTTGATAGCTAGAAGCTGAATAGATATTAGGTAACAGAGTAGGGCTAACACGTGGAGCAGGCCGCAGTAACTTTGTGGGTAGCAGTGTGTCATTGAAGTTAGATAGTGTTAAATCACTGGCTGCTGTCGCAAGCGTAAGGTCGTGCAGATCTTGGCCATAAGCCATTTGATGAAAGGCATTAATAAGTTGTAGCCAGGGTGCCAGGGTTTGTGGCTGGCCGTTATTGTCAGTGGTGTAGGTGGCAAGGATATCAGGTGCGCACTCAAGCAAACGACGAAAATGATAAAAAGTAGTTTGCAGTTCATCTGTTTGTGTGCGAAGCCCTAGCTCTTTGCGTACCGATTGATTGAACAACGGTGAGACTGGTGTCCTCGTAGGTAGATGGCTGGCATCGGCAGCGGCAATAATGAGCGCATCGAATTGTTCAAGGTTTGACTGGCTTGCTGGCAACAAGGCAATGCCGCCCTCAGTGCGCTGCAACTGAAAATAGCTTTTCTCGAATGAGCGTGCCAGCCATTGGCGAAATGCTTGCCAGGGCAAGGTTTCTGTTTGAGCTTCGGCTATGGATTGTAGCGTTTGTAATTGTTCGATAATGTCATGACCGGCTTCATCGTTTTGCAATGTCGATATTAATCCGATACGTTGCATGCTCAGTTCAACTGCTGACAATAAATCACTCAGCAAATAATTTTGGCTGCTGTCTTGTTTGGACAAGGATTTTGTTTTGGTGAACCGTATAATCGGCTGTGCCGCATACTCAATGGCATCAAGTAATTCACTAACATCGTTATTCTGCCATTGCAGACGTTTTTGGCGCGAACGAATAGAAGAGCGATAGCGCGCTAAATTAGCCTGCACGTTTTCGCGGCGAATAATGTCTTGCTCAAAGCGATAGGTGGCTTTAGATAGCTTGTCTCGATCCCAGTCAGGCAAGACAAAAGACGATTTGAGTAAATCAAGTAACGGTTGGTAGGCAAAATCTTGTTCGATAAGGCTGAGCCAGCATTCTATTACTGCTGCTGCGCTGGTGGTGGACAGTGCCCAGCCAGTATAGTCATTAACAGTAAGGCCAAAACGCTCAAGTAATGCCCGCACACGACGCGCAAGGCGGCGGTCTTCAGTAATAATGGCGAGTTGTTGTTTGCCCTGTTTGCGCCAATGTACTAGCTGTAAAGCGATAGCCTGTGCTTCATGTTCGGCACTGGTGTTGTTACATAAACGCAAGCGATGTTTTGCTGGGCTTTGCGGGTGCTTTTGACTAAATGATTGAGCACGTTGCTTGATGCCGATGCGTTGCGACGACTCGGTGTTGGCTAACGGTGTATAAGTATCATTAAGGAAATCGCTATAAGCTGAATGGGTGCCAGTTGAACGCACGCCAGCTGTTTGCTCAAAGCTAAACGCGCTGAGCAATGGGTGTATGGCGATATCACTCTGTAATTGGCTGAGGGGGAGTTGGTTCGGGTCGGTTTCGTCAGTACATGTTGATTGTTGTCCGTGTAAAAAGATCCCCACTTGTTTGTTTGCATCTAGGCGCTGTAAGAATGCAAGTTCAGCAGGCAACAAGCGGTGATAGCCTGCGACATAAAATACGCTAAGGGAAGGTGCATTAATAAGTTGTTGCAGGCCTTTTCTATGGGCGGTTGCATTGTCGGTGTAATCGTAGGCATCGAGTTGTTCTTGATAGGCATGCCATAGCGTGTGAACAATGTTGGTTTCACGGTTAAGAGGTGACAATGCGGCTTGTTCTGGGTTAACAGAGTGTTGCAAACCATAAGCCGTTGCCAAGGTCTCAACAAAGTGCTTAGAGTCTTTAGGCAGTGGGGTGTGGTTGGCGCTGAGCTCATCAAACAAAGCCAGTAAGTTATCGACTAAAAACCAGGTTGATACCGTACCGAATAACTCTTGTCGTTGAGCTAATGCCTTATAAAGCATTAGCTCGCGTGCACGATCACCAATGATTGTTTTAGTCAGGCTACTATGCTCGATAACGTAATCACGCAGACTGCATATAGTCGGTCCGAGTAAGCCATTGTAACCAGATGCTGTAGCGTGAACTAACAGTTGACGTCGTAGTTCAGAAATTTTATTGGGATTGTTAATGAAGACCGTAACGTGTGTTAGATCGGGTAGAGATTTTTCTTGCTCAGCAATAATTTGTATGGCGAGAGCCGCAACAGGGTTCTCGTTATAGGCAACGAGTCGGTGACAAACGCCGTTGTCCAACGGCGTCATGGCGCTATCGTTCCAGGAGCTCGAGCTTACCCTCTTTACCGTCCCATTCGGCGGCATCTTCTGGTGCATCGATCATTTCAGTAATCACCGGCCAGATTTTGGCAAGATCGGCATTTAATTCGAGAAAGTGCGCCTGGTCATCGGGTAGGTCATCTTCCGAGACGATGGCATCTACAGGACATTCTGGCTCACACAAGGTGCAGTCGATACATTCATCTGGGTCTATGACAAGGAAATTTGGCCCGACATGAAAGCAATCGACCGGACATACTTCGACACAGTCGGTGTGCTTACATTTAATGCAATTTTCCATTACGACAAAGGTCATTT
>CAYUKF010000145.1:0-4763 GCA_964445215.1 uncultured Thiotrichales bacterium | reverse complement strand
CCCCTCATGGCGGGTAAAATTCCTCAACAGTTTATCGATGACATTCTGGCTCGCACGGATATTGTTGAGCTCATTGATACGCGTGTCACGCTGAAAAAAGCCGGCAAAGACTTTCAAGCCTGCTGCCCTTTCCATAATGAAAAAACTCCGTCGTTCACAGTAAGTCAGAACAAGCAGTTCTATCACTGCTTTGGCTGCGGCGCACATGGCAGCGCCATTGGCTTTTTAATGGAATACGACAATCTTGATTTTGTTGAAGCCATACAGGAACTCGCCGACGGCCTTAGCCTGGAAGTGCCACGTGAAGATGGTGGCACTTTTCAGCGGCCTACAACAGACACCAAAGCATTATTCGCTCTGACTGAGCTGGCCAATGATTTTTATCAGCTACAACTGCGTCAACACGCACAAAAGCAAGAAGCCGTCGATTATCTGAAAGGTCGCGGACTCAGCGGTCAAATCGCCAAGCGTTTTGCGCTAGGGTTTTGTGCTGATGAATGGCGTGCCATCCAAACAGCGTTAGGCTCAGACGAAGGTAAACACGAACAACTCGTTGAAGTCGGACTGCTCATCAAAAAAAGCGCGAATGACTATTATGACCGCTTTCGTCACCGTATCATGTTTCCGATTAGAGACTTGCGTGGACGCGTGGTCGGCTTTGGTGGACGTGTGCTGGGGGATGGCACACCCAAGTATCTGAACTCACCTGAAACGCCCTTATTCCATAAAGGCAAAGAGCTTTACGGTTTTTACGAGGCTTGCCAAAGTAATCGCAAACTCAAGAAAGTATTGGTGGTTGAAGGCTATATGGACGTGGTTGCGCTAGCGCAACATGGCATTACCTATGCGGTAGCAACATTAGGCACAGCGACCAGTGTCGAACATGTCGAGCGTTTATTTCGTAAAGTCGAAGATATTATATTTTGTTTTGACGGTGATCGCGCTGGCCGTGACGCGGCGTGGCGCGCCCTGGAACATGCATTACCAACGCTCCGTGAGGGTCGCCAAATTCGGTTTCTGTTTTTACCCGATGGTGAAGACCCTGACACACTGGTGCGTCAAGAAGGCTATGAACGTTTTTCACAACGCATTGCGCAAGCCAACACATTGTCACAATATTTGTTTGACCACCTCGGCAAAGAGACCGATGCCAGCACGATTGATGGCCGCGCACGATTGGCTGAAGCAGCAAAACCATTACTTAAGAAATTGCCTGGCGGTACCTTTCAACAAATGATGATTGCTGAATTAGCACAACGCACACGTATCGACGTCAACCTGCTTAGCATCGATATCAGCGGTAACACGGTAAAGCCAGCACAAACCGCTAATCGCTATACAGCCACCACAAACCAACGCGGGCCATCGCTAGTACGCAAAACCATTACTGTACTGCTACATCGACCCGACTTAGCAAAAACCACTGAAAATGGCGCATGGCTCAAAGACATTGACCAAGCCGGCATTATTTTATTGATCGACCTACTTGAACTTTTGCATCAACATCCCCATCTCAGTACCGGTGGTGTTTTAGAGCACTGGCGCGATACTGAACATGGCCGACATCTATCCAAGCTTGCCGCACAGCCGTCATTACTCGATAGCGATGCGCTGGCAGCAGAATGGGATGATACCTTGTCTAGACTACGCAAAACGGCCAATGAAGCACAGCTCGAGAGACTCGAAGAACGTGACCGTCTTGGCATTGCAAACGCTGAAGAAAAAGCCGAGATCAAACGGCGTTATCAAAAGCTAGGACAACATAAAGGCTGAGACTAAGCTACCCAAAAGATCCTAATATCAGGTATAATTGACGGTTCTATTTTTTAAATTTACCAACCTCAAGGTTTCACCCCCGATGGATGCCAAACAGCAGCAATCCCAGCTTAAGTTATTGATCGCAAAAGGAAAAGAGCAGGGTTACCTGACCTATCGCGAAGTTAACGACCACCTCCCCGACACCATTGTCGATCCGGAGCAAATCGAAGACATCGTTAACATGATCAATGACATGGGCATTGAGGTGCACGAAGTTGCGCCTGACGCAGACAGCCTCATTATGAAAAAAGATGCTGTTGATGAAGATAGTGTCGATGAAGCCGCTGCTGCCTTAGCCATTGTCGGCAGCGATTTTGGACGCACTACCGACCCTGTGCGTATGTATATGCGTGAAATGGGTACTGTCGAGCTGCTGACACGACAAGGCGAAATTCGTATTGCCAAGCGTATTGAAGCTGGCCTGTCACAAATGATGTCAGCGCTAGCAACCTTTCCACCGACAATTCAAACCCTGTTGGATGACTATGCGCTCTTCAAAAATGAAGAGAAACGTTTGACAGATATTATCGTCAAATTTCTTACTGATGAGGATCTGGATACTGAAGCCATCCCAAAACCTGCCGCGGCACGCACAGCCGAGGACAAAAAAGATGACGAGGAAGAAGTAAAAGATACTGGCCCTGATCCAGAGCAAGCTGCTGAACACTTTGCCAGATTAGGCAAATTATTTGATAAAGTACAAAAATCACGTAGCAAAAATGGTAGGGAACACAAAACCACTATCAACGCTATTGAGAAGCTTGACGATTGCTTTAAGCGTTTAAAGCTTATACCAAAACTATCTCAGCGCTTGATCCTCGCCCTACGTGACGTGGTTAATATCATTCGCACGCATGAGCGCAACATCATGGATCTCTGCATGAACGAAGCACGCATGCCACGCAAAGCGTTTATTACTAGCTTTCCTGATAATGAAACTGATCTTGAATGGCTGGATCGTGAAATTGCCTCCGGCGCCAAGTATTCAGACGCGCTGAAAGAGCGCAAAGAAGCCATTAAAAGCGAGCAAACACAACTTGTCGAGCTTGAAAGGAAATGGAATTTCAGCATCAATGAAATCAAAGACATCAATCGAAAAATGTCGATTGGTGACGCCAAAGCGCGTCGTGCGAAAAAAGAAATGATTGAAGCCAACCTGCGTCTCGTTATTTCTATCGCCAAAAAATACACTAACCGCGGACTACAGTTCCTTGATTTAATTCAGGAAGGCAATGTCGGCCTTATGAAGGCCGTCGACAAATTTGAATACCGCCGTGGTTATAAATTTTCGACTTATGCAACCTGGTGGATTCGCCAAGCAATCACTCGCTCGATTGCTGATCAAGCACGTACCATTCGTATTCCAGTGCACATGATTGAAACCATCAACAAGCTCAATCGTATCTCACGCCAAATGCTGCAAAAGATGGGTCGCGAAGCGACACCCGAAGAGCTGGCTGAATGCATGGAGATGCCTGAAGACAAAGTACGTAAAGTGCTTAAGATTGCCAAAGAACCCATCTCAATGGAAACGCCGATTGGTGATGATGAAGACTCGCACCTCGGTGATTTTATTGAAGATGGTAATGTCATGTCGCCACCCGAGGCAGCAACGTTTGAAGGCCTACGTGAACAAACTCAAAACGTGTTAGAAAGCCTTACCGCACGTGAAGCTAAAGTGCTACGCATGCGTTTTGGTATCGGTATGAATACTGACCACACACTGGAAGAAGTCGGCAAACAATTCGATGTAACACGTGAACGTATTCGTCAGATTGAAGCCAAAGCCCTACGCAAACTGCGTCACCCCACGCGTTCCGAGCGTCTGCGCAGCTTCCTCGACAGTGATGGCACCCCCCCCCAAGGCAGCTAACAGCTCTTAAACAATGCTGCCTTGAACCTAGAAAACACAGATGAATCACAGAAGTTCATACAAGCTCTTAATCCACCTAGCAAATTCAAAAACTTGCCAATTATCAATAAGGTGACCACGCAGTTTTTGAATTCACTATGCACATCAATATCTTGTATGCCTTTTCTGCGCCCAACTGCGTTTTCTAGGTTGAAGCAACCGCTTACGGGCCCATAGCTCAGTTGGTTAGAGCAGGGGACTCATAATCCCTTGGTCGTAGGTTCGAGTCCTACTGGGCCCACCACTACACCTTAATGACGACGAGACGAATGAAGCCTTTATTTTTGCAACATACTTTGCGCGACATTGACCAGAGTCTCATCATCAAACGAGGGGGGGATGTTTTTCCCACGTTGCACAGCGGGCCGCGATAACATTGTTTGATGCCAACGCATAAGATTGTCCAAGCCATCGACATTAATATCTGCCCACTCATACCAACTGACCCAACTCCAGTGAGCGATATCGGCAATGGAGTAGTCATCGCAAATATATTCACGCCCTTCTAGCTGTCGATCCAGCACTTCATACAGTCTGCGTGTCTCATGCTGGTAGCGCTCTATTACTGCTGGTATCTTTTCTGGGAAATAACGATAAAACACATTGGCCTGACCTTGCATGGGGCCTATGCCACCCATTTGAAACATCAGCCATTGAATGACCTGAGATCGCCCGTTGTTATCTTTAGGTAGCAAGCGTCCGGTTTTTTCTGCAAGATAAAGCAGAATTGCGCCTGACTCAAAAACGGCAAAGTCATCATTATCCCGATCAACAATGGCTGGGATACGACCATTGGGATTGATCTTTAAATACTCTGGGTTTTTTTGATCGCTGTCAGAAAGATTGAGATGATTCACTTTATAGGGCAAGGACAACTCTTCCAACGCTATAGACACTTTAATGCCATTAGGTGTTGCCGCTGTATATAAATCAATCATATTTATCCTTATTTAACCAAGAATTAAAAGTTGCAAGCCAAGGGAGCCTCTGATGTGTCTGGGACAGCGAGATTGTGTCTAAAATTTTTCAGATC